>CAYJOY010000001.1:0-2175 GCA_964371885.1 uncultured Lentimicrobiaceae bacterium
TTTCGTTATAATCTGCAAAGTTTGCAGTTAACGTTACTTCACCACCTTCACAAACGATATCGTCAGTTGTAGTAATTACTACAGCGTTGCTGTTAAGAACAGTTACCTCGAATGGTGCTGAACTTGCAGTACATCCTGTGATTACATTAGTATAAGTAATTACGAATGTTTCTGGATTTCCAGTGTAAACTAATGTGTTAGTTGTAAAAGTGAAACCTGTTCCTACTTCTACTCCGTTTAATAACCATTTAATATCGGTTGCTGGAGTAAGGTCTTGCGCACCGTTAACATAAGCTGTAAGGGTTAACGCTTCGTTAGAAGTGATGATTTGATCACCTTCAATTGTTAATACTGGGTTAGCAAATACTGTGATAGCTTGTGATGTAGCGAATACTTCAGAAGTACAACCTGTTTCAAGGTTCGTAACTAATACTGAATAGTTATACACTGTAACATCACCATCAACTGCAAGTGGAGAAACCACTAATACTGGATCAACAGCGTTAGGGATAACTTCACCATTCAATCTCCATTCGTAACTTGCGAACTCTGGAGCAACGTTAGAAGTAGCAGTTAAAGTTACTTGTCCACCATCACAAATAGTATCTTCAGAAGCTGAAAGGGTAGCAATAGCAGGAATTTCTACTAATTCTACAGTAAACCATGTAGTATCAGGGTTACAAGCTGCTTCTAAAATTTCTACGTTTACACGGTAGTTACCATTTGCAGTATAATCTCTATAATTAACGTAAGTGGTTTCTGTGGTTGTACCATCTTCGGTTAACCATACCCAACGATAACTATGAGCATCATTATAATTAATTACATTTGCTGTAACTCTTGTTATTTGTTGTTCGAAGTCACAAATAACTTGTTGTTCTACGATTACTTCTGCACTAGGAATAATTTGGAAGTAGTGTACTGGTGACATATAAGCATCACAACCTTCGCGAGATACTTCAACAGTATATTGGTCATTTAAGTCGTTAGATAAATCACCATCAACCACTACAAATTCGTAGCTAATATTAGTTGCACCTTCTATAGCAACGCCATTTTTGAACCATTGGAAAGTATGGGTCATAAACTCGTTGTTAGTAACAGCTGTTAAGGTAACAAGAGCACCGTCGCAAGCTGATGTTGGTCCTTCGATAGTAGCGTGTACATCGTCGTTAGCAGCTACTTGTACATTAACATTCATTGTTGCAACTGATTCGCAACCAGAATTAGTTTGTGTAGCAACTACTTTTACTTCGTGTGTATTTTCGAAATCGTAAAGTACATCTGTACTAGCAATAATAATAGTGTCAGTAGTAGACTCTGTTCTTAATACATTGTTAATATACCAAGCGTAAGTGATATTATTTAAATTTTGACCTTCCGTTAGGTTAGCTACGAATGTAACATTGGTATCTGGATTGATAACAACATTTACTGGTCCAACTAAATAAACCACAGGGTTAGCAACCACTGTTATTGCAGCTGCATCAAATATTGGTGATTCACATCCTGAAACATTGTTACTAACTTTCGCTGAATAGTTATAAACAGTTACGTCGCCATCAATTGTTAAGTCAGACACTGATAAGGTATCGCTTGCAGCATTTGGAAGTACGTTTCCATTTAAGTACCATGTAAATGTAGCACCTTCTAGGCTTACTAAGTTAGAAGTAGCTATTAAGGTAACTTGGCCACCTTCGCAGATTTCAGTTTCAGAAACTGCAATATTTGTGATGATTGGATCAGCTACAACCTCTACAGCAACTGTTGCTGTTGCAGAACATTGTGATTGTGTATTGTTAATAGCAACTGAGAAGTTGTTAGTTGCTACAGCATTTAAAGTAGTTGTATAGCTTAATTCTGTAGCGCCTGCAATTTCAGTTCCATTTAATGACCATTGGTAAGTAAGTGGAGTATCATTCCAGTTGTCTAAGCTTGCAGAAACGGTTACTTCACCACCTACACATATAGTAGATTCAGAAGCAATTGCGTTAACTACGATATTGTTATTTACGTATACCTCGAAAGACTCACTCATTACAGTACAGTTATTTCCGTTAGAAACTTGAACTGAGAATGAATATGGATTTTCACTATAAGGTCTTGTTGTTGTTAATGTTTGAGCAGTTGCTCCTGTTATTAGCGTATCGTTTTCGAACCATTGGTAAGTAACGG
>CAYJOY010000001.1:2223-9012 GCA_964371885.1 uncultured Lentimicrobiaceae bacterium
AACATTGTTAGTTCCTTCAGCACAAACGATTGGGTCTCCAGTTACTTCAACTGTCGGGTTAGCAACCACTGTTATTGCAGCTGCATCGAATATTGGTGATTCACAACCTGAAACATTGTTGCTTACTTTAACTGAATAATTATAAACAGTTACATCGCCATCTACTGTTAAGTTAGATACATTTAATGTATCGCTTACTGCATTTGGAACTACGCTTCCGTTTAAGTACCAAGTAAATGTAGCACCTTCAAGAGAAGCTAAGTTAGAAATAGCTCCTAATGTAACTTGACCACCTTCGCAAATTTCTTCTTGTGATACAGAGATGTTGGTAATCATTGGATCAGCTACCACTTCTACAGCAATATTAGCTGAAGTAGCTTCACAGTTAGACTGAGTATTTTCGATTCTTACATTGTAAGTATGGGTACCTACTGTTGCAGGAGTTGTTGTGTATGTTAATTCAGTAGCACCTGGAATAAGAACTGAGTCTGTTGTTCCTACTGCAAACCATTGGTAAGTAAGAGGAGCTTCGTTCCAGTTGTCTAAGCTAGCAGATAAAGTAACTTCGCCACCTAGACAAATAAGAGGTTCTGATGCACTAGCATTAACTACAATATTGTTATTAACGTAAACTTCGAATGATTCGCTCATTACGTTACAACCGTTTCCATTAGAGAATTCTACTGAGAATGAATATGGATTTTCGCTATATTCTTTTGTTAATTCTAATGTATCGTTATTTGCACCTGCAATAGCAACGTTATTTTCGAACCATTGGTAAGTAACTGTTGCAGGGTCTGCTTCAACGTTACCACCTAAAATGTTTGCTACAAGTGTAACATTATTTGGCGTAGCAACACAAACGATTGGGTCGCCTGTAACTTCAATTGTAGGATTAGGATTAACAAAGATAGTTTGTGTCATTGGAGATACCTCAGATACACAACCAGTTTCCATGTTAGTAACTAATACTGAATAAGTATAATTTCCTGTGTTATCTTCGAAAGCTGTAGGATTAACTACTAGTGATGAGTCAACCGCATTTTCAATAATAACGCCATTTACGCGCCATTCGTATCTTGCGAATTCTGTAGGAACATTAGAAGTAGCTGTTAAAGTAACATTTCCACCTTCACAAATATTATTTTCTGATGCTTCAAGTGTTGCAATAGCAGGTAGTTCTTCTAATACCACTGTAAATGGAGTAGGTTCTGGGCTACATTCAGCTTCTAAGATTTCTACGTTTACAACGAAATCGCCGTTAGCATTATAATCTCTATAGTTTACATAAGTAGTGTCATTAGTAGCACCATCTTCAGTTAACCAGATCCAACGATAGTTAGTAGCTATGTTGTAGTTAATTACTTCAGCAGTTACTCTAGTGATTGGTTCGTTGAAATTACATATTGTTTGTTGTTCAATAATTACTTCAGCATTAGGAATAACGTGGAAGTAATGAATTGGAGAAGTATAAAGGTCGCAACCTTCGCGAGATACTTCTACTGTATATTGTGTAGTTTGTCCATTAACGATTATAGAATCTTCTGCTACAAATTCGTAGCTAATTCCAGTCGCACCGTTAATTGCAATACCATTTCTAAACCATTGGAAAGTATGGTTCATAAATTCGTTATTGGTAACAGCAGTAAGGGCAACAAGTGCACCGTCGCATGCTGAATTTGGTCCTTCTATAGTTGCATGTACATCGTCATTTGCTGAAACTTGAACATTCACGTCGATTGTGCTTTCTGTAACGCAACCTGTAATATTTTGGGTAGCAATTACTTTTACTTCGTGTGTATTTTCAGTATCATAAAGAGGATCTACACTAGCAATGGTTAATACATTTGAATTAGCTCCAGCTACCTCAACATTATTAATAAACCAAGTATATGTAATATTTTCTTGGCTTTGTCCACCTGCTACGTTTGCAGTATAAGTAACATCGTTACTAGGGTTGATCGCAACGTTAGTTGGTCCTTGAATATAAACATTAGGGTTAGCTACTACTGTAATAGCCGTTGCTGCAGATGTAGCAGATGCACAGCTAGAAGTACCAGAGTTTGCACTTACTGAGTAGTTATAAACTGTAACATCACCTGTTACTGTTAAATCAGAAACTGTTAAAGTGCTAGCTGTAGCGCCTTCAATTACCACACCGTTTACAGACCAAGTGTAGGTAACGTCGCTGTTTGAAGTAGCGTTAGTAACCGCTGTTAATGTAACCTGACCACCATCACATATTTCAGTTGCAGGGGTAGCGTTGATTGCAGTAATATTAATTACTTGATTTGTCATTGGCTCAATAGTAAATTCTACTGGCTCGTTATTACAGTTAGAGTTTAATACTTCAGCAGTTACATTATAAGTAGCAGCTACAGATGTTGTATCATAATCTCTATAATTTACATAAGTTGTATCAAGGGTACCTTCTTCAGTAGCCCAAATCCAACGATAATCAGCTGTTCCGCTATAGTTATGACTTTGTGCCGTAACTCTAACTTTACCCTCCGCACACATTATTTCTTGGTTAACTGTGATTTGCGTTGCTGGTAATGTTTGGAAATAGTGGAAAGGTGAGCTATAATCGTCGCAACCTTCTCTAGAAACCACTACTTGATAATCAGCAGTTAAATCTTCTTCTTCAGTAACAATGAAAGAATAAGATATGCTATTCTCACCAACTGGTTGTCCGTTTTTATACCATTGGAAGTCGTGGTTTAAGTTTTCATTATCAAGTACAGCAGTTAAAACAACAGCATCACCAGCGCAAGCTGATGTTGGTCCATTAATTTCAACGTGTACATCGTCAGTAGTAACATCTTGAACTGTTACTTGTAATGTTTGTTCGAACTCACAACCAGAAGCGGTTTGAGATACGATTACAGATAGATTATGAGTATTAGCATAACCATATAAACCGTTAGTATTATTAGATGTTAATTCTACAGAAGCTGTATTTGCATCTACGATTGGTTGGTTATTGATAAACCATTGATATTCGAAAGCCTCGTTAACATCATGTCCGCCATTAATATTAGCAGTATATGTTTGAGGATCATTAGGATCTAGTGGCAAGTTTGTTGGACCTGCAATAACAATAGTTGGGTCTGTTAAAACTGTAAGGTTTGCTGGTTGCGAGAATGCGCGGCATCCATCTGCACCTTGCCATACTTCTATTGTATATTGGTAAGATTGTGGTCCATTTTCTGTTTCATGAAGAGCAGGGTTAGTTGTCATTGAGATTAGCGTTTGACCTGCAGGAAGTTGTTGAACTTCGCTATTAGAAACATTATTTTCGAGCCATCTATAGTTAATAGGGTCGTTTACATTATGATTAGATACATTGAAAGAGATCTGTGCACTACCACCTTCACAAATGGTATCATCAGTTTGCTCTACTAAAGTAACATGTAAATTAGGAGTAACTGCAACGGTATTAGAAGTAGCTGTAACTGCAGGACAGTTAAATCCTTCTGCAGTTGCGCTTACTTGGAATTCAACTTGAGTTTCAGGGGCAATTTGTATTAAATGTTCACCTGTAAGTTCAATGATAGGTAACACTTCATTAGTTGTTCCTGCAGTCTCTGTCCACTGATAAGATACTGTCGTTCCAGCCGCTACTTCAGGAGTAGCATTTAATGTAACTGTTGTATTGTCGCAAATCGGCGAAGCAATTTCATCTACAGTAATTCCAGTAATTGGATTTGTTACTGGTGTAACATTTAGAGTGCTTGGCGTAGCTATACATCCATCAAGCTCAGCATTAAGTGTAATATCCATGGCAACTGCTAAATTATAGGTTGCAGTTGCTACTCCCTCTACGAATGTAGCTGAAGCAGGCACAGGATCCCAGGTAACAACTGCAGTTGCAGGGGTAACCGTTGCGGCTACTGTAAAGCTATTATCTTCACAAGTTGGAAAATCCTGTACTAAGTCTGTAATAACTGGAATAGGATTAACTGTTACTGGAATAGTATGTGGAGCTAATTCGCAGCCGTTATAAGTAATAGTATAAACAATACTATAATCATCTGCTGGTAAAGTGTTCCAATTTACAGCTGACGTAGTTAAAGTTACTATTGTATCTGTTGGTTCTATTGTTAATGTTCCAGCATAACCATCTGCAAACACTACTCCATTAGTATCAATTCTCCAAGTTACTGATGTAACTACTGGATCAGCAGTTGGTAAAGTGGTTGGGAGAACAACATCTGAAATATTTAAAGTTAATGTCCAATCCGTCGGTGCAGTTCCTACACAATAAGAAAGATCTGTAGGCTCCGTTGCAGTAAATACAAGATTTGGGGTGGTTGCTACCTCGAAATTCGTCTCAACTGTACATCCTAAGCTATCTGTTACCACTATTGTGCCTGACAAGTTGGCAAGTGGAGTTAGATCTGTAAAAGTTCCTGAAATAATCATCGTAGGATTTCCTGGAGCTATTTGGAAGTTATCAGGAATTTGCGCTGTTCCTTGTACATCATTCCACTGAACATAATAGCGTTTTGTCGCGTCATGATCGGAAAGCGCTGCTATTACTGTCATCTCAGTTGTATTAGTACAACTTACAGCTCCAGGAGAAGTAACCGTCAATGTTGGTACTGTACCTCTAATTATTTCTATTTGTTCAGCAAAACGACAATTTTCTCCTTCATATATAACTGGTCCATCGGTTGGAAACAAATCTACGTTTGGATGAAACGTTAACGACACATCAATAGTATCTTTTTCTGTTGTCATTGTATGTAACACAGTATCCGCTGTAGAAGGTGCAGGAACACCGTCACCTGTCCACGAGTAATTTTTAGTCCATGTTTCAGGAAGTGTAACTACAGGGTTTTCTATTATTTCTAACTCTTGAACAAAGTCAGGGCATACATTTTGTATTGGCTCTGTAACTGTAAATGTTGGCGTAGCAATTGGGGCAAAGTTAATTGTTGTTTGTACACGACATGCTGTTAATGAATCAACTGCTGTAAACAACACAGTTCTTTCTGAAAAGTCTGTAAAGAGACTATCTTGGCTTTGGGCAGCTGTCGTACCATAAAAATAAGTGACTACAGGACCCGCTGGCCATTCTACATCTGGAAGAATTCTTACTTCACTTTCTTCACATCCATATATTGGAGAAGGCAATTCTGCTACTGTTGGAGTTCCTAAAGTGTCTATTCGAACCTCTGGTGATGTTACTTCACAACCTAGCGTATCTTCATTATTGAGTGCTACCAATTTATAACCTGGCATTAAAGTATCTTTAACAGTTATATTTGCTATAGTAAGTGTTGCTGTTGTTTCCGTATTCGAATTTGGAATAGAGGCCAATAGCGTAGTGTTATCCATAAGGTTATAAGTAACACCAGGAATTAAGTTAGTAGCTTCATATACAAATGTTAATTCTCTAGCATCATTACATATAGTTATATGATTATCTCTTGAGTCAAGAAGGCTCACTGCATCTCCATCAGCAAATTTTGCTGTGGCACTAGCAAGTGTAATCTCTGGTGCAGTTACTGTTGAGATTCTAAATGATGGTCTCACTTGACAACCAGAAACGGGATTTCCAGTATATTGAACGCGACCTTCTTGTTGTGAAGTTTGCGCTGGTCTAAATCTAACACCTCCAAAAACTTGATCATCATTAGTGGCAGTAGCAGGATGTACATAAAAAACAGTATCTTCTTCATTACTTAAAGGTAAAGAGAACTGTATGTTTGAATTACTCCAAAAGCCTGTTCTTATCCAAGTTTCTGGCAACTCTATGGCTTGCGAAGCTTCAGATTCATTTGCCGACAATTCTTGTTCGAATCCAGTACACGCCACCGGGAGGTAGTTGAATGGTGCAGTTGCGTCTAGTGAAGGACGCTGTAAAGCAGTAATTCTAAAAGTATCGGTTATAGAACAACCAGTACCATTAGTTGTGTTAGCATCGGATGCTATAAAGATAATATCAGTATCAACATCGGCAGCTGTGACTGCCAAACTGTTGGTAGTTGCACCTGCAACTATTTCGGTGCCTTTTTGCCATGCATAAGTTATTGTTGGAACTGCAGAGCCCCAATTTACATTTTGAGTAACAGTGGCACCTATGGTTCCACAAAGGAAGAAGTCTTCGATTGGAGTAATACTTGCTTGTCTGTCAAGAACTGTAATTGTTAAGTTTGCACTAGCATTACAATAATCGTTAGTAATCTGTACTTCGAAAACATTTTCACCTAATTCTAAAGAAGCGTTAGGTATAGAATATATATAGTACGAGCTAGCAGAAAAATCAATAACAGTTTGCACATTTCCAACTACTGAACCATTATTATCCACTAATTGAATGGTACCACCTGATATCGATTCATGAACATTTGCTAGAGTGATTCCCACTTCTTGTTCTCCATCGGTAGTCAGTCCATTTTGACAAAGCGTATCGCTAGATACAGTTTCAGCAGTAACTGTCATTCCTTGAACTACTGTAAAAGTTCCCGAGGTAGTGGCTGCGCATGTAGCATCAACTACAAGTCCATTTAAAGCTTGTAAGCTATCAAGTAGCACAGTGAATGTATTTAATCCTGTTGTTCCTGTGCTTAAATCTTGAGTAAACGACGTTACCTCTGAATTATCTATTTCAGTATTATTATTATCTGAATCAGGCGTTTGAGTAAAAGTAACATCCCAACTTGCAATATCTTCCTGCATACCAGTTACCGTTAATGATGCCGTTGCAACATTATCTAAACATACCGCCATAGTCGGGAGTTCTAAATTTAATGTTGGTTTTGGGTACACATAATTTGTTGC
>CAYJOY010000001.1:9022-16900 GCA_964371885.1 uncultured Lentimicrobiaceae bacterium
TGGGTAAGCGTAGGTACCTGGAGTAATAGAAATAGAGACAAGCAGTTCGTACGTCCCTGATTTAGGAGAGTATACTTCAAAACTACCTGAAGCTACGTTACTAACACTAATCTCTGCTGTAGAACCATCAATCCCCAATTCGATTGCATTATATTCATACTCTGTACGACCTATATCATTAAGAGATAAAGTATCTTTCATGACTATAGCACCCGTACCATCTGTTGGGGTATAAGTTAACTGTATCGCAATAGCATCTGCGGGACTCAAGCCTGAGGCTGCAGGATCTTCAACAGCACTTATTGTGAAAGTTGTTGCTGACACCCTAGTTTCGCCTTGGCATACAATTTTGTTACTACCTGCTACAGTAACGGAGCCTGTTGCATTCTGCGGACCATCTGGGATTGGTCTTTTGCCCCCTCCTGATTGGGCTTGGGCAAACTGTAGCCCCAAGAATAGGAGCACAGTTAGGAGAAAAAAAGTAAATCTTTTCATTGTTAATAATTTAATTTGTTTGTATTAATTTGTTTGTTATTTTGTCTATTGTTATTATATATCATTCTTTTTCAATTAATTACACATTACAAAACTGTATAAGCACAACATAACATAGCCGTTACGGCACTCTACAGAATCATTCTGCAAATATACAAATTATTTTTAATTGACGTTTAATTGTTGAAAAAAAATTTTTATTGTTAGTAGGGGCACTTTTACCAAGAGCACATAATAGAGAGAGATACTATTTCTTTGTACTTTTTCTTATTTTCTCCTCTGTTTTCACTTGTAATTTTTCCATAGCTTCTTGCAGCGAGAGGTCATTTTTGTGGGCATACTGTGCCACTTCGGCGGCTTTATAATAGCCTATAATGGGGGTTAGCTCTGTAATTCTCATGAGTGAATTTTCGTAATAGTGGGTTATATTTTTCATGTTTGGAGCTATTCCTTGGGCACAATTTTGGGTAAAAGAGTGGGTGGCATCGGTTAATATTTCGATGGAATGTATTATATTTTTGGCAATAAGAGGCATGAATGCATTGAGTTGGAGGTGTCCTTGTATGGCACCAGTAGTAATGGCGGCGTCGTTGCCTATTACTTGGCAGCATACCATGGTAAGTGCCTCGCACTGTGTGGGGTTTACTTTCCCTGGCATGATAGAAGAGCCCGGTTCGTTCTCTGGGATGGTAAGTTCTGCTAAGCCACATCGCGGTCCGGAGGCTAACAACCTGATGTCATTTCCTATCTTCATGAGTGTGGTTGCCAGACGTTTAAGTGCTCCCGACATTTCGACGAATGAGTCGTGGGATGCCATTCCTTCAAATTTATTTTGCGCTACGGTGAATGGTAGTTGTGTTTGTTGGCAGAGATATTTCACCGTTGCTTCGTCGTATCCCTTAGGGGCATTAATTCCGTTTCCTACTGCTGTTCCCCCTATTGGCAACTCGCAAAGGTGCGTTAATGCGTTGATTATAGCATTTTTAGAGTGTGCAAGCTGTGCTGCGTATGCTCCAAACTCATCGCCTAAGGTTAGGGGTGTTGCATCCATAAGGTGGGTGCGTCCTATTTTCTGAATTTGTGCAAACGTTTCTCTTTTTTGCAAAAAGCATTCTTCAAGTTGCTCTATAGCAGGGAGTAACTTATTAATAATGAGTTGCACCGATGCCACTCGCATGGCGGTTGGGAATACATCGTTGGTGCTTTGACTTTTATTTACATCGTCGTTGGCATTTAGTGTGAGTGCCGAATTTTCTAAGTTTGCCATTCGGGCAACTACCTCATTCATATTCATATTGCTCTGTGTACCTGATCCAGTTTGCCATATTACTAGGGGGAAGGCATTGTTTACCTCTCCCGCTAGAATTTTATGGCAACTCTTTATAATTGCCTCACATTTTTCGAGTGGTAGCACACCGCATTTATGGTTTGCTCTGGCTGCAGCCTGCTTTACCTGTGCCAATGCATGTATAAGAGAGTGCGGAAGTTGCTCATTTCCAATCTTAAAATTATTAATACTCCGTTGTGTTTGTGCTCCCCAAAGGGCATTACTAGGGACTTGCACTTCTCCCATAGTATCTTTTTCGATTCTATATTCCATAATATACCTAATATATATAGTGTGTTTATGATATTTTATTTTTTTTGATTCGCGAAGATAACAAAATTATCCATTCGTATTGCTAGTGGGCACTTCTAAAAATTTGTTTTTAAGATTTCTATTTGGTAACGATTAGCGCCCTTATATTTTTATTCCATTTTTTGGATTTTATTGTTAAAAATGGTCATATTTTCGCCAAAAATCATAACAATCTAAAAATCAATAAATTACAAAATTGCATTTAAGCAACGTTCTCAAAATTTTAATATCGTAGTTCCAAAACGACCAAAACACTCTCAAAACGGCCAATTTTCGATTTTTTATACTTTACAATATTTTTCATGAAACTTCGTTGTGAGATTTGATGATTTTGCTAGATAAAATTCATGGAATTTTTCCCTATAGTTAAATTATTAATGACTTTAAGAAATTTATAATTATTAAAAATAAACGACAGCTTATGAGTAATACTATTGACATTCGCGAACTAAACGAGAAAATACAAAGAGAGAGTGCTTTCATAGATTTAATAACTATGGAGATGAACAAGGTGATTATTGGTCAGAAGATGATGACCGAGCGACTGCTTATTGGTTTACTTGCCAATGGTCATATTTTGTTGGAGGGGGTTCCAGGTTTGGCGAAGACTTTAGCTATTAAATCTTTATCGCAAACTATTGATTCAAAGTTCAGTCGTATTCAGTTTACTCCCGACTTACTTCCAGCCGATGTATTGGGCACTATGATATATAGTCAGAAGAAAGAGGAGTTTGTGGTGAAGAAGGGGCCTTTGTTTGCTAATTTTATCTTAGCTGACGAGATTAACCGTGCACCAGCGAAGGTACAGAGTGCATTATTGGAGGCTATGCAAGAGCGCCAGGTAACTATTGGCGATCATACTTATCCGTTGGAGGAGCCTTTTTTGGTAATGGCCACACAAAACCCTGTAGAACAAGAGGGAACTTACCCATTGCCTGAAGCTCAGGTAGATAGATTTTTATTGAAAGTGGTTATACAGTATCCTACTAAAGAGGAAGAGAAGCAGATATTGCGACAACAGATAAACGTATCGTTGCCAAAGACTACATCGGTAGTGAAGCCCGAGGATATTATTAGAGCTCGCGCGGTGGTAAAAGATGTTTATATTGATGAGAAGATTGAGAATTACATTGCCGACATTGTATTTGCTACGCGTTACCCTGCCGAGTATAAACTTGAGAAGTTTGTAAGCATGATTAATTATGGGGCTTCACCGAGGGCAACCATTAGTTTAGCGTTAGCGGCGCAAGCCTTTGCTTTTATAAAGAGACGTGGTTATGTGATTCCAGAAGACATTCGCGCTATAGCTCACGACGTGCTTCGACACAGGATTGGACTTACCTACGAGGCTGAAGCAGAAAACATTACTTCTACCGACATTATTAATGAGATATTGAATACTGTGGAGGTGCCGTAGGGTTAGAAGTTGGAGGTTGGAGGTTGAAGGTTGAACCGCAAAACTGTTAAACTTAAAAACTGATTTATTATTTTTTGGGGGGCCAGGAGTTTCTCCAGCCGTAGAAGAAACCGAGGTGGTATCTTGCAGCGAAGTAGTATATAGCATGGCGTAATTTTCCGAAAGGGAAATATAGGAAGAATAGCGTTGCGACCACTATATATAATATGTATGCATAATTGTGCATGGCATTAGTTGGGAGCGCGGCTGTGGTGAGTAAGTAGAACGAAGAGGCGAGATGAAACAGCGTGGTTAAGCTATTCGAAAAATAATCGTCGAAGTGGGTTATGGGTTTTAACTTTTTAGAGAAGAAACGGTGGATTAGAAGGATTGCTCCTACTGTACCAGTGGCAAGCAATGCGAGAGCCGACGCTGCATAGACTTGGTTT
The DNA here is from genome assembly GCA_964371885.1 of uncultured Lentimicrobiaceae bacterium. Taxonomy (GTDB): domain Bacteria; phylum Bacteroidota; class Bacteroidia; order Bacteroidales; family WCHB1-69; genus CAYJOY01. Next base: position 13,002 of record CAYJOY010000001.1, read on the forward strand.
AGGAGGATTGGTTTCCAATGGGTTACCCATTCTGCGAGGCATGGTATTGTCCCGAGGGCGAAGAAAAACAGGAAATATGCTAATGCCAGAAATGAGCCGATGTGATAGACGATACCACTCAAATATATGAACCAATGCTTATATGCCGACTCTTTATTTTTAGGCATCATGGCTACAGTGTTGGCATAGATCAGAGATTTTGTTACGCTACCAGAGGGTTCCGATTTATCGTTTGGTTTACCTAGACGCACTAATTTCACGAACTGCATTAGGGAGCAGATTAGCATAAATAGGAATGCAATGTAAGGGATAAAGAATGTAAAATTTAATGTTTTCATATTTTTTAGCGTTAAAAAAATGGAGTTTATTGATGTTTTTCGACATCATTTTTTACCAATTTCTCAGCGGATGGTGTTCTTAGGAACCTCATATCTGCTGCAATATTTGGCTTGCAAATTTAGTGAAAGCGATAAGAAGAGTATGCTTTTTTGCACAAAAGATATTAACACTACTGTGTTTATTTTTTTGTTATTTTTCGATCTTCACATAGGTTAGTTTTTAGTTACTTTCGCAATTGGCAAAAAAAATCCTAACATTGATGAAAACCCTTAAATTTGCGTTCAAAATATTTCTATTTCTACTTGTTTTCGTGGTAGTTATATTATCTATTGTCCGCTCATCGAATCAAATTTGTGAGGAAATATCTGTTACTTTTCACTACAGTGGCGACACTACTAGTATTGACGAAAATTACATTATAGAGTTATTGTCATCCTCAAACATTGGGGTATTAGGATTAAAGTCGAAGGAGATAGATCAGGAGGGGATTAGCCACTTACTTTCTGAGTGTATTTTTGTAAAATCTGTTCAGAAGATACGGATTGCTGGAAGTACCTTACAAGTAGATTTGGAGTTATCTCGTCCTGAGATTGCTATAATGGATGGCGAAGTTGTCCGTTTATATATTGACGAGGAGGGAGCATGCCTCCCGTACGACTCCCGTTTTGAGGTGCCTGCTTATTCGGCTCGGGGCTACTATCCTATCAAGACAGCCTACGATACTACTGCTATAGCACGTACTATTACGGAGGAGTTACACTCTATAGTAACTGTACTTCAAGATGATACTACATTCTCTTCTTTCAACACGATACATAGAAATAGGAGAGCGGAGTACACACTACTTCCCTCTAATAGAGGGATGCGTTTAATGATTGGAAGTGTAGCCAATTTCAAGGCTAAGTTACCATCATTATCATGTTTTTATAACCAGATTCTGCCGCAGTACCACACCACTATTGCTGCATTGGATTTGCGATTTGAGAAAAGGATATTTGTAAGAAACCAAAGAAAATAGATATGAAAGAGAGAGATATAGATTTAGAGCAAGAAGGCCACATTGTTGTTGGTTTAGATATAGGTACTACTAAGATTGTGGCGGTGGTTGGCACCTCGTTAGATGATGGCACCATTGAAGTTATGGGCTATGGTCACGGGAAGTCGAAAGGGGTTGAGCATGGTCTTATCATGAACTTAATTCACACTACCGACAGTATTATTAGTGCTGTTGGTGATGCCTCAGAGGCTGCTGATGTAGAGATTAACTCGGTGTATGCTGGCATTGCTGCACGCCACATTAACTCTTCTACATATCGCCATACTATTATGCGCAGAAACGGGCGTGATGAGATTATTGCGCGTAACGAGATAGAGCAAATGTCGGAAGACATTAGGTGCATTGATATTGGTGACAATAAAGAAGTTATATGTGTTATTCCTCAAAATTTCACTATTGATGGGCAGCGAAATTCGTTGGATCCTGTTGGGGAATTGGGGACACGCTTGGACGGTTATTTTCAGATTATTTCAGGTCGTAAAGACGAGATAGGGAAAGTAGTTCGTTGTATAAAAGATAGTAACCTGGAGGTAGAAGAGGTTATTTTAGAGCCTTTGGCATCGGGGTTATCGTGCCTTACCGATGAGCAAAAACAGCAAGGTGCTATTATTATAGACATGGGTGGTGGTACCACCGATGTTGCCATTTACAGAAGTGGCAAAACCGTTTTTACCAAAGTAATACCTATTGGTGCTTATATTATTACCAAAGATATTGCCACTGTTTGCAATGTAACCGAAGAGGTAGCAGAAAAGCTAAAACACAAATATGGGACATGTATTGTAGACAAAGCCAATAAGGACAATATTATATCTTTACCACAGATACACAATTCACAACAAAGTTTCCAGTTAGAGGAGCGTTATTTAGCCGATATTATATATACACGTGTATATAATGATATTTTAATACCGGTAAGAGATGCTATTCGGGAATCGGGTCATGGCGAAGCAATGCGTAGAGGCATTGGGGTTGTACTTACGGGCGGTGGTTCTAAGTTAAGACATATTAAAGAGCTTTGTACATTTACGTTAGGACTTAATACAGAGATTGGGATTCCTAATGTAGGATTTTCTGGGCTTCCTGCTTCTCTTAAGGATCCTATGTTTTCCACTTCGCTAGGATTAGTGAAGCACGGCATTGACATTGCCATAAAGGAGGGGATTGAATTGCGCGGCACCTCAACGAAGAGGGGGCCTAAAAAAGCAACAGGAAACGAAAAAACTGGGAAAGAGAGAGCTAAGAGCAAGGGACAGAAAGAGAAGAATGATAGTGGTGAAAACGTTATGAACAAGGCATGGGACACTATTGCCAATATGTTTAAAGGTTTTACCGAGAAAATGCCATAAAAAACAAAATATTAGCAAGTTAAGAATATATAAAAAAGATAATTATGACAGACGATTTAAATTTTATCACCGATTTTGGTCCGAAGCGCAACAATTCTATCATCAAAGTGATAGGTGTTGGCGGCGGCGGCGGCAATGCTGTAAAACACATGTACTCGGAAGGGATTAAGGGAGTTGATTGTTTGATATGCAATACAGACAAGACTGCTTTAGAGGGAAACCCTGTTCCATCTCAGTTAATACTAGGTGTTAGTGGTTTAGGAGCAGGTGCTAATCCTGACAAAGGGAGAGAGTTAGCCGAGGAGAGTACAGAAGCACTTAAGGAGTTTATAGGGCACGAAACCAAGATGTTGTTTGTAACAGCAGGTATGGGTAAAGGTACTGGCACAGGGGCATCGCCCGTTGTGGCAAAAATTGCTCGCGAGATGGGCATTTTAACCATTGGGGTTGTAACTGCACCTTTTAATTTTGAAGGAAAAAAGATTCTTGAAAAAGCAACAAAAGGGATTGCCAATCTTAAAGAAAACGTTGACTCTATTATTATTGTACAGAACGAGAATCTGATTAAGCATTACGAGAAAATGTCGATGGCAAAAGCTTACAGTATTGCTGATGACGTATTAAAGACGGCTGTAAAATGCATTGCGGAGTTAGTGCATGTGATGTTGGATCAGAACATTGACTTTAACGATGTGAAATCTATCATGGAAAACAGCGGTACCGCGATGTTAGGATTGGCTGAGGCCAATGGAGAAAATCGCGTTGAAGAGGTATACAGAAGTGCTTTATCGTGCCCATTGCTGCAAGAGGAAGAGATCCGTAATGCTAATAACCTTCTTTTCTGTATTTCATACGGCCCTGACCATGAATTAGATATGGAGGAATTCCACCTTCTTACTAGCAAATTCGAAGCGATACAGGGAGAAGATGCCAATGTTATTTGGGGTCAAACCTTAGATCAACAACTAGGAGATAAGGTAAAACTATCGGTTATTATTACAGGTTTCAACATTAATGATCAGGAGAAAGCTGTAGCATCTGCCACTATTCCTATTTCGGCACCTACCCCTGTGGTTCCTAATGTGCAAGCGCAGTATATAGAACAACCCCACTCGCAGCCATCTCATACACAATACCAAGACTTCCATCATTCA
>CAYJOY010000001.1:16910-17907 GCA_964371885.1 uncultured Lentimicrobiaceae bacterium
AACAATATAACGGACATCAGCAAGATACACAACAGCATAATAGGCAACAGACCAATCCTCTGCAAGAGAGCCCGTTTCATTACCAACCTCCACAAACCAACCCAGTTACTACCTACCCTCGTGATCCTGAACATCCTACCCATTCACAAGAGCGTACTTACACCAAACCTGTAGCTACACCGCCACAACATCAGCAACGCCCACAACAAGAGAACCCACATTCTTACAACGGGCAACAACATCACTCTGAAAGTCAATATAATATGAATAATGACATGGATATACCTAGTGGACCTCAACTTGTTAGCGTGGATACTCGATATGAAGATAACAAGCGGTTTGAAGCCATTGTAAACACTCCTGCTATTGCTACTGAGCAACTTGGGCAGTCGCGCGAAAGTACATTCAGAGACAAGATCGAGAGTCAGAATAAGTATCAAGAAAAAGAGGACGATTTGCACCAATATTTTAAATCAATACCAGATTAATCAGGTTAATCGTTCATTCATCAATAACAAATAATAGATAATAGATATGAGTTTAAAATGTGGCATTGTAGGCTTAACAAATAGTGGAAAAACGACGTTATTTAACTGTATTTCAAACACAAAAGCTGCCATTACAGATTTTGCATATAGCACTAACAAATCTAACTTTGGGGTTTGCAACGTTCCCGATCCAAGGTTAGAGCACATTAATACGTTTATAAAAGCCGACAAATTGGTATACACTACTATGGACATAGTAGATATTCCAGGTTTAGCCAAGGGGGCATCTCAAGGCGAAGGGATTGGCAATAGTTTCTTGGGTGATATTCGTTTATGCGACGCTCTTATACATGTACTACGCTGTTTCGATAATCTTAACCTTCCTCATGTTGAAGGGAGTGTTGACCCAGTTCGTGATATTGACATTATTGATTTCGAGTTGCAAGTAAAAGACCTTGAGCAGATTGAGAGAAAGATGGCGAAGGTAGAAAAGGCGATGAAAGCGGGCG
>CAYJOY010000001.1:17917-37090 GCA_964371885.1 uncultured Lentimicrobiaceae bacterium
CAAAGCGCGATCACGAGGTGCTTCAGAAATATAAAAATCATATTGAAGGTTTTCAAAACGTGCGCACGCTAGAAGTTACTCCTGAGGAAGCAGCAGTTGTTGCTGATTTAATGTTACTTTCGCAAAAACCTCAGTTATTTGTTTGCAATGTGAACGACGACGATGCTACTACTGGCAACAGTTATTCGGAGGCTGTAAAAAAATATTGCGAAGAGAGCAATGCTAACTACCTGATTATTGCGGGGAAAATAGAGTCGGAAATTGCTGAATTAGAAGAAGAAGAGGAGAAGAAAGTCTTTTTAGAAGATATTGGTTTAGAGGAGGCAGGTGTACGGAAAGTTATTCGTGAAGCCTACGCACTTCTCAACCTCATTTCATTCTTTACCGTAGGAGGGAAAGAGAACCGTGCATGGACTATTCAGAAAGGGATGTTGGCACCGCAAGCTGCTGGGGCTATTCACAGCGACCTTGAGCGTGGTTTTATTCGTGCAGAGGTGATAAAATATAGCGATTTAGTACAACTCGGAAGCGAACTTAAGTGTAAAGAGGCCGGAAAACTGTCGGTAGAGGGAAAAAACTACCGTGTGGAAGATGGCGACATTCTCCATATTCGCTTTAATGTGTAATGATCTTCGAGATGCGCATTATTGCGCATTGTAAAAAACAACCATATAAAAATTATTCAATTACAAAAGCCAAAATTAATTATGAATCGTTTTATTTCATTATCAATCATTGCATTATGTATAATTTCATTAAGCGGATGTGTTTCTAAGAGAAACTATTTAGATCTAGAGGCAAAACTAAGGAAGAGTAATGAGGAGCTTGGTTATACAACGACCGAGAAAATGAATTTCCAAAATATAAGCCAAGAGTTAGATGGCAAGGTTAAAAATTTAGAAGCACAGGTAACGCAATTAATTCAAGATACCCTCTCTTTAACCAAGATGCTTAACGACTCTGAACGTCAACTTGTTAAATCGAAATTAGATTACGATGAGTTACTCAAAAACTTCACGAGTGCCAACAGTGCTAACGATGAGCAGGTTAACAAATTGCTTCAGAATTTAGATAGCATAAGAATGCAGCTTGATAACAGAAAGAAAGAATTAGACGAAAAGGCGCAGCAGCTCACCGACCTTCAGAATGCATTTAACCAAAAGAACTTAGAGATGCAAGCACTTAAAGACAAGGTAACTAATGCCTTAAAAGGGTTTATGGACAAGGGGTTAAACGTTCATGAGAAAGAGGGCAAAGTATATGTTTCGATGGATGAGAAATTACTTTTTTCGTCGGGGAGTTGGCGTGTGAGTGCCAACGGATTAGATGCTATTCAAGAATTGGCGACTGTTTTGGCCGCCGACACTACCATTAACATTATGGTTGAGGGGCACACCGACAATGTGGCCTATCGCGGTTCTGGCGATGTGAAGGACAATTGGGATTTAAGTGTACTACGTGCTACTTCTGTATTAAAAGCGCTCTTAAAAGAGGAGGGTATAGCCCCTGAGCGCATTACAGCAGCTGGGCGCGGGGAGTTTATGCCTATTGCCTCTAACGAAACCAAGGAAGATAGAGCTAAGAATAGGAGAACCGAAATTATTCTTACGCCAAATATTGACGAAGTATTACAAATTATTGACGCTAACTAATTGGACAAAAGCATATTTCACTCTCTACTATTATGGTACGATGCTCATAAGCGGGCAATGCCTTGGCGAGGGGAGGAAGATCCGTACAAAATTTGGGTTTCAGAGATTATTCTTCAACAAACCCGTGTAAACCAAGGGTGGGACTACTACGAGCGCTTTATTGCCCGTTTTCCTACCTTTTTTGCATTATCTGAGGCGCCACTAGAAGCGGTTCTACTAGTATGGCAAGGATTGGGATATTATTCTCGTGCGAGAAACATGCATATTGCTGCTAAACAGATTGTTTCAGAATTTCAGGGAAAGTTTCCGAATAATTTCCAACAATTACTCCAGTTAAAAGGTGTGGGAAGATATACTGCTGCTGCCATTGCTTCTATTGCATTTCATGAAAAAAAAGGGGCAGTAGATGGCAACGTACTGCGCGTTGTATCACGCTTATACGGTATTTTTGAAGATATTAGCACAGGGAAAGCGGCTAGACACATTGAATCGATTGTTGATGCATCTATTATTGATTACCCGCCAAGGGAGTTTAATCAAGCCTTAATAGAGTTAGGCGCCACCGTCTGCAAGCCTACTAATGCTTTGTGTGGCACTTGTCCTTTGGCTAACCATTGCTATGCCTATATTCATGAGAAACAGAAAGTTCTGCCCATTAAGAATAAGAAGATAAAAGTACAAACCCGCTACTTGCATTTTTTCTACTACGAAAAAGAGGGAGAAATACTCATAGAGCAACGGAGCGACAAAGAGATTTGGAAGCACCTTTATCAACTTCCATTAGTTGAAACAGTGCCCAATGAGCTTCTTGAACAAAACGGAGACTTTATGCAATTAGAGGCTAGCGACAGAGAACTTTTATGGAAAACATCTCAAAAACTTACCCATCAAACACTACATATTCACTTTTGGAAAGCCAACGAACTCTCTTCTCGCAACGGAACCTATTTTTTTGTTGCTAAAAAAGAGATAAAAAAATACCCTTTTCCTAAGATTATTGCAGAATTTTTCAAAAACAATGGAATACCGCAATAATTTTACCTTCGCGATCTGTTGTAAATGAAAAAATGTAGATTTGCACTCTCTGTTGAGTTCAAAACATTATTACAGTTTAGTACGTGCTTTTAGGAACTGTACGCGCTCAAATGCCTCTGGTTGTTCTATATTAGAATAGTTAAAGGTTCCTTGGAAACTAGACAACTTATCGTATCCTTTTTCTTCCATAAATAACTGTAATCCTGCTACAAATCTTATAATAGAATCTACACCATCTTTATACAATATGGAGCAAAGTTGCACGGCATCAGCACCTGCTAATATCATCTTTACGGCATCATCTGCAGTATGTACTCCAGTACTTGCCGCTATGTCGATACCTTTCACTAAGGCCGATACAATGGCAGTCCAACGGAGGCTTTTGGAATAGTCGTGAGGGTGCGACAGCGGTTCGGCGGAACCCATTTTCATCGTATCTATGTTTATATCTGGCGCATAAAATCTATTAAAAAGGACTACAGACTGTGCCCCGTGAATTCTTAACTTATCGATAAACGCTGGCAAGTTTGTAAAATGGTCTCCTATTTTCACTCCAACAGGAATAGATACTTGCGATGTAATTTGATCTACGATGTCAAAATAATGGCCTTCAATCTCTTCAGAAGATTCGTTTAAAGACATTTGCATGTAGTATATGTTTAACTCGAGGGCATCTGCACCCGATTGTTCGAGTCTTTTTGCGAACGTTACCCACTCCCCTTTTGTATGGCAGCTAATACTTGCGATTACTGGAATTGAAGTAACCTCTTTTAGTCTTTTTATAGTTTCGACAAAGCGATTGAGAGAAAATTCTTTAGCATAATGTTGGAAATAGTCGCCTGTTCCCATGTATCCACCTGTTTCGCCCATCATCTCTTGCGCTTCTATCCCAATTTGCTCTTCAAAAATTGATTTTACTACAATAGCTCCAACGCCTGCTGCTTCCATCTTTTTAACATGCTCTTCAGAAAATGTTAAACCACAGCTAGCTGCAATAAAGGGGGTTTTTAAAACTAACCCCATGTATTTTGTTTCCGTGCTTATCTTACCCATAATTATTATATTAGATTATTTATATTCTTTATTAAAACAACAACGCTACTAAATGAACTTGCAAAGATATATCTTTTTTTAGAAAGTTAAGAGAATCTTTAAAAATTCCCTTACAATTCAGTCCACTCACGGCCTTTATTAAAGATCATGGCTATTTTAGTTACCAATTTTCTGGAAGCTACCCACAAAAACGATTGTATTTTTCGATTTTATTCTATAAAAATACTTTCCGCTCACTAAATTTGAGATTGAAAACTGTATGGGAAGAGAATCTACCTTTGCTTCTGACAACTTTATTCCAAGAATATCATAAATTTCGACAGTGCATGCTTCAGGAATTTGCATTTCCGCATCGATTGTAATTGATTCACTGGCTGGATTTGGATATGCAATAAACGTCCTTTTATCACCATTTTCTTGTACTGATAGTGGCGTTCCTATAGCAAATGTATATTCGCCTGGTGCTATGTGATACGTTAACAGCGAGCCTATGGTATTTCCTCCTAACTGAGTGAACGGAATCACCCTCCAATCTTGTTGGTTATTTTCTCTATACAACAAAACAAATTCTGTCTTTTGATGTCCGTTAAACAGTTCATAGTCTAAACGTTGCTCGTTTTCTGCACGATATACAAAATTTAGGTACCCTTCAGTTACATGATTATCCGCGGGGAGAATTCGCCAAAAATGGGACGATGAAACCTCTGAGACACTGCTATTTTGCTCTCTCATCAGATCGGGCGCAGCATAATGGTGCTCAATTCTCCAGTTAGAATTCTCGGTTAATGTATTTGCCTTAATGGAAACAAATGCGGCATCGCAATTAATTGATGATGTATTGACTATTTCCACATTGTAATCTATAATAGCATCGCTCATTTTTTCGTAAGGGTCTACAACAGCATAGCTTGGGGTAAACGGTATTTCTAGTTCCACCACGTTGGTTTCGCCAGTAAAAACGGTTCTAACTACCGACCTTTCTCCCTGTTCGCTTACAAATTCAACATCTACAGGCACATGCGAACCTACATGCTGAGCATGGTGCAATCGTTGACGCAAGTGAACATCATAAACATTACCGTTCTGATGCACCATGGAATCTACATAAAAATGGAGAAAACCGGGCTGAGCAATCCAATCTTCATAAAAAAAAGAGAGGTCTACTCCTGTTATTACTCCCAATTTATTACAAAGATCTAGCGATGTAATATTTCCGAACTCATTCTCGTTGAGCAGTGTTGTTAAGCCACTAGAGAAAAGCTCATCTCCCAAATAGTGTCTTAGGACATGCGTTACCAGCGCTCCTTTGTCGTATGAGTGGGTTCCATAAGTTGCTTCGGCTGGGACATTGTTTACAGCATAGTAGTCGCCGTCTGTAACATGTGCATTATTAATTACACTTCTATGAATCAGTCTTATTGCCTCTTTAAACGCTACTCCAGTGGTATCTAACATTTCATATCCCATAGCTTCTGCATACGATCCTATCCCTTCGTTTATCCACATTTCGTGCGGTGCTGCGCAGGTGAGTAAATTTCCGAACCATGCATGCGAAATTTCGTGAAAAATTAAACTTTCGTTTTGCAATGTTCCATCAATAGCTACGAGAGGGTATGCAATATTACAAGCATGTTCCATTGCACCCGCGTTGAAAGGAACGCCCACATAACCAACTCTTTGCCAACGATAGTCGCCAAATTTCTCTTCATAGAAGTGGAGTATTCGCTTTAGGTTGACAAACGAAGCTGCCACAAGAGGTATTCGTTGTGGTGTAGCATAAATTTCTATTGGAACCGCGCCCGTTGTAGAGAGAAAGGTATCGCGATAAGCCTGATAATTACCTACAGCAACTGAGGCCAAATAAGTGGGGATAGGGTCTGTTAACTCCCATTGCCACTCTATTCCGTGTGGTGTAACTATCGAATCTACAAGGGCTCCTCCGCAAACCGCTTTATGGTTAGATGCCGTAGTAATGTTAAAATTATAGGTAGCGTGGTCGTTAAAATCATCGATACAAGGATACCAGAAGCGTCCAACGGCAGGAGGCACGCTCCCCATTCCCACGCCTACATTGTAGGCAAAATCGCCATTAAAATAAAAGCCACCCCACAGAGGGTCGCTTACTGGGGAACCATGATAATGGACGGTTAGTGCTACGGTATCTCCCTCGTTTAGATTTCCAACAGGAATGGTGAGTATGTTATTTTCGTGTGTTGAGGGAACAGAGTCGTCGTTCCAAAGAACTGCATCAACCTCAAGTCCTTGTAGGTCTAGTCTTACTTCTGGAAGGTTATCCATTTTTGAGACTACCAGTATATTACAATGACCTGTTATGATTTGGCTGGGCAAATCGTTAATTTGCAGATTAATATCATAGTGTACCACGCCTATTGAATCGATTCGAGATTGTGCGGAAAGCTGTAATGAGTTCATCAAAAAACATCCGAGAATAAAAGTAAAAAACAACTTCTTCATTATTATAAATTTTAGCCGCAAAAGTAAAAAATTATTGTTTATATTTGCCGCATTAAAAATTCATTTAAAAAAAATATATTTTATTATGGCTATATTAAAACCTTTCAAGGGATTACGCCCACCAAAAGAGATAGTAAAACAATTAGCATCACGCCCTTATGACGTATTAAACTCCGAAGAGGCACGCATTGAAGCATCTGGCAACGAAGTTTCCTTACTTCGCGTTACCAAAGCAGAGATTGATCTTCCACAAGGAATTGACGAGCACTCTCAAGAGGTATACGACAAAGTGGTTGAGAATTTCAATCTTTTTAAAGAGAATCAATGGTTAGTACAAGACCAAGAGGAGAAATTCTACATTTATGCACAAACTATGGATGGAAGAACTCAATACGGTATTGTTGGTTGTGCTCATATTGATGATTATTTGAACGACAACATTAAGAAACATGAGCTTACCCGTAGAGATAAAGAAGAAGACCGTATGATTCACGTTCGCATTACCAATGCCAATGTAGAGCCAGTATTTTTCTCGTATCCTGCTAATAACAAAATTGATGAGATCGTAGCAAAGATAGTAGAGGCGCAAGCTCCAGACTATGATTTCGTAGCTGACGAGGGATTTGGGCACCATTTTTGGGCTATTAACGATGCAGCTATTAATGCTGAAATAGCTACTATTTTCTCTAATGAGATTCCTAGTTTATATGTTGCTGATGGGCACCACAGAACTGCCGCTGCTGCACTAGTAGGAAGCGAGAAGAGAGAGAAAAACCCAAATCACACTGGTAATGAAGAGTACAACTACTTTATGGTTGTGGTATTCCCAGACAATCAATTAAAAATTATTGACTATAACCGCGTTGTTAAAGATTTAAACGGTTTAACTAAAGAGCAACTTATTGAGGCTTTAGGTGAAACTTTCGAAATTGAGTTAGTAGGCGAAGAGATACACACTCCATCAAAACTTCATGAGTTTAGTATGTATATCGACAATAACTGGTATAAGCTTACTGCAAAACCAGGCACTTACAACGATAACGACCCTATTGGTGTTTTAGACGTTACTATTTTATCTGATTTGGTATTAGACAAAATATTAGGTATTAAAGATTTAAGAACAGACAAGCGCATTGACTTTGTTGGTGGTATTCGTGGTTTAGGCGAATTAAAGCGCCGTGTTGACAACGGCTCGATGGCCGCTGCATTTGCTCTTTATCCTGTTTCGATGCAACAACTTATCGACATAGCCGATACTGGTAACATCATGCCTCCGAAAACCACTTGGTTCGAACCTAAATTACGTTCTGGCCTTGTAATTCATGAGCTAGACTAATTATGAAGCGATCGTCATTTTTCATTATTTTTTTATTCGCTATTGTCATTTCTCTTTCGGGTCAAGTGAATATAAACATTGACCGCGAGGCGGGGATTGATGTTATAGAAAACCTCCATAAGGAGGCGTGGAAGGAGGTGGGTACTACCGCTGGATACCGCGTTCAAGTAGCATCGCTTTCGGGTGCTAATAGCAGGATTAATATTGAAAAAATGAAAGAAGATTTCGAAAAACAATTCGAAGACATCCCCACACACATCATCTATTCTGAGCCACATTTTAGGTTCAGAATAGGTGATTTTTACACCCGTTTAGAGGCTTATCATTGTCTGAAAAGGATTATTGCCGTCTATCCTGGTGCTTATATTGTTAGCGACGAAATTCTATTTAAAGAAGAGGAGGATATTTTTGAATGAGTAATAAAGAAATACAAATAGAAGAGGGGTGGAAAACAGTTTTACAAGATACGTTTCAAGCCCCTTATTTTTTAGAACTAAAAAAGTTCTTACAACACGAGTTGGCTGCACCTGGTGTACTCCTATTCCCTCCCAACTCTCAAATTTTTAACGCCTTTAATTTTACCCCTTTTCATAACGTAAAAGTGGTAATTTTAGGACAAGATCCTTATCATAACTTTGGACAAGCACACGGGCTTAGTTTTTCGGTGCCCAACGGAGTTTCTTTTCCTAAATCGCTGATTAATATATTTAAAGAACTCGAAACCGATCTACAAATCCCTTTCCCTGCTTCGGGTAATTTAACACGATGGGCAGAACAAGGGGTGCTCCTGCTTAATGCCACCCTCACCGTGAGAGCGCATCAAGCAGGATCGCATCAAAATAAAGGATGGGAAATTTTTACAGATACTGTAATCCGTAAAATTTCTGAAGAAAAAGAAAATGTAGTATTCCTACTTTGGGGAAACTACGCCAGAGCAAAAGCTCAACTTATTGATAGAGGAAAACATTTAATTCTCGAAGCGGCACACCCATCCCCGCTTTCGGCATATAGAGGCTTCTTTGGTTGCCAACATTTTTCAAAGACAAACCAATATTTAGAAAAAATAGGACAAGCAAAAATCAATTGGTAGCATTATTATCAAAAAAAACATGTATTTTTGCGCTTTATTTTAACCAATTACGTTCAATAAAAACGCCTTCTTGAAAGTAAGAGCGAGGTTTGATCCTAAAATCTACTTGGACATAAGCGCGTAAACGGGATAATTGGATTGGTAAATCTTACTTATAATCTATTCAAGTTCGACAGATTGCTAGATTAAACATTATTTAAAAACAATAAAACCAACTAAAAAACAGCCAGTAAGTGAAAGATATGTAAAAAACAATAAAAACAGGAGTTTTGTATAATATTATTTTGTATTTTCGCCGCAGAATTAAAATTATTCTACTGAGTTAAAAAGGGACTTCGCTCAGTGCAAAGAGGAAAAGTTATAAATTTGAAGTCCCTTTAAACAATTAAGAAAAATGAAAAAAATTACCTTATTATTTTTATTTGCAAGTTTAACTGTTTTTAGTTTGTTTTTAATAGGTTGTGCTAAGGAAACTGAACTTATGAATGAACTAAAACAGGGTAGCTGTCTTGAAAAGAATGCGTCAATTCCCGTTTTAGATGATGTTATAGAAAATTATGATAGTTGTGGGGTTTTGCATAACAACTTTTTAGAAAATGCTTACAAATACTATACCATAGATACGACAATAACATCAATAGATTCTCTAATATCTTCTCTAACAATTTTTAATGAATCTTACTTAGCGAGAGTTACTACTTTTGATAAATGGGATGAAGATTATAAATTTAATGAATTTGAAGATTATTATTATACATCAAACCTATGTAATGAATTGAGCAATACTAGTTCATTGTATAGTTCAATAGATTACTTGCACAGTGCTTCTAAAATTACTACTTTTGAAAAGATTTTTTTGCTAGATTTGTTAAAAGAAAATTGGCTTATTCAATTCTCTTCACAGAGTGCGAAAGATATCTAACTGCGATTATACTAAATATTTCTATTCATTCGATAGATTGGTGGCAAGGAGTGTTGCCGCCAACAGATAATGCCGCACCCATAGCTGCTGATGCAGCAGGAGCAGTAGTAGGTGCTGTATTAACAGCTGCAAATAATTTAATAAATACAGGAGAAATTGATGCTGGATCGGTGGCTACAGGGGCAGTATTAGGAGCAGTTTCTAGTTCTATTGGTGCTATCCCTAAAGTGACAAGTCTTTTTAGAAAACTAGCAAAGGTAGTAAAACCCAAAAAATAGACTTATGGTGGAAATACTGAATGACGTAGTTTTTTATTTATTTATAATCGTTGCATCAGGAGCAGTAGTAGCACGATTTATGAGATATATTGTAGGCTCTTCAGCTAACAAGAAACTATACGACAAAAAAGGTGAACGAGTGGATGTTTGGGACTACTCAGTTTAGCTTGTTTTTTCTGTTCATCTTCGTATCAAGACAAAAATGAACAAAATTATTTGAATATTAACCGAATGGAAGTTACATTTATAGCTATAATTCAATACCAATGATAAATAGACACTATCTCCGAATTAAAGTAATGCAAGCCCTGTTTGCTTACTCGCTGAACGACAATACTAACATTGCCAAAGAGGAAAAAAAATTGACGACCTCTATTGACTCTTGCCGTACCTTGTATTTTTATTTTTTGTCGCTGCTTAACGAACTTAAAGACTATCGACTAAAAAAATTAGAAGAGGCAAAAATGAAAAACAGGCCTACTGCGGAAGACTTGAACCCCAATACTCGATTTGTAGACAATGCGATTCTCCATTTAATAGAAAACAATAAGACTATTAAAAGCGAGTGGCTTAATAGAAAGATACATTGGACAGACGAGGAAGATCTGATTGTTCGCACCTATCATGAGTTGTCGGCTACTCCATTTTTTCAAGAGTACATGGAGAACCCCAACCCCTCTTTTGAAGTAGATAAGCGGTTTGTTCTTCAAATTATTGTCGATTATTTTGCCGAAAACCAACATTTACATTGGTTTTTCGAGGAGAAAAATGTGAATTGGTTCGACGATTACAATCAAGCGTTATCGTTATTATACAATACCATTACCACATTTAGCTTACAAAAGGCTGAGATAAAGCCATTCTTCAAGAATGAGGATGATATATTATTTTACAAAGAACTTTTCCACAAAACCATACAACACGACAACGATTTTCAACAAATTATTGAAAACAAGTTAGAGCATTGGGAGATGGAGCGCGTTATTGGATTAGACAATTTGCTTATGAAAATGGCGATGAGTGAATTTATTGACTTCCCATCTATTCCACTTAAAGTATCGATGAATGAATACATTGAAATAGCAAAGGAATACAGTTCTAGGAAAAGTGGTTCTTTTATTAATGGATTATTAGATAAGATTGTTGCCGATTTTATATCTGAAGGAAAGATAAAGAAAACGGGACGCGGATTAATAGGATAAGATGAAAAAGATATTACCTATCATATTATTGGCCACTATTTTTATGGTGGGGTGCAAGGATAAGAGTACTTTTAGCACCAAAGACATTAAAAACCCTGCTACGGCTACTGGGCAAGATGCTGCTATAGCCGACAAGATGCCCATTATAACATTTGAAAAGATAACCCACGACTTTGGCAAGGTAATTCACGGGGAGCGTGTGGTTTATCACTATAAGTTTACCAACACTGGAAAATCGAACCTTATTATTAACGATATTGAGAGTTCTTGTGGTTGTACCACTACTTCGCCACCACAAGAGCCTATTAGGCCTGGTGAGTCGTCGGATATTAAGCTCATTTTCGATTCGAAAACCAAGAGTGGAGAGGTTACCAACCATTTGGTAGTATATGCCAATACATACCCTTCTACTACTGTACTTACAATGCACGCAAAAATTATTAACTTTTAACAATAAAACAATGACATTAAACACATTTTTACTTATGGCGCCAGCTTCTGGCGGTGATGGACAAGCTACTGGTGGTGGCACATCGATGCTTATTTTCTTCGGATTGATGATCCTTATTTTCTATTTCTTTATGATTAGACCTCAACAAAAGAAGCAGAAAAAGATTCAAGCGATGCGCGAAGAGCTTAAAAAAGGGGACAAGATAGTTACCATTGGTGGTATTCACGGTAAGATAGTAGATGTAAACGAGACTACTTTTACCATTGAAGTGAAAGATGGCACCAAATTTGACCTTGAAAAAGCGGCTATTGCTTTAGACGGAGCCAACACTCAACAGAAGTAATGTCTAGGAAAGAGCATAAACGGTTTCATCTTCGATACCCTTCCTTAGCTTTCATCTTCTGCCTACTTTTTTCAATAGTGGGGTGGTTTTCCATTCGCTTGTCGGAAAACTACTCTAAAACTGTTGAATATCGTGTTGAATTGCAACAAATTCCAGATTATGTTAGTAGTATAGAGGTGTCCGATTCGGTGTTTTTCTTAACTATCGAGATGTCGCGGTTTGCTTTTTTAAAACATTCTATTTTTAATAGCGATAAAATACTCCCTATTAGTGTTGACAAAATTTTAGATGCACGCGACAAAAGATCAGGTGTGATAGTTTCTAAAAAGGAATTAGAACGGTATATTACCGATCAACATTTAATTTACGCCGACAATATTGAAGTGCAAAGCCCTGATATTCTGAGGTTTTACATAAAATATTAAAAATAATTCAAAAACTATTGTATTTTTAAAAATTAATTGTAACTTTGCCACTTCATAATGCACAATAATTATAATAATAGGAGGGACACTATCGAAAAAACATTTATCTTTTTTTTAACCTTAACCATTAAAAGAAAGGAGATTTTATGAAATTTACAACAATGAACGATAACGAGTTAATTACGTTATACATTGAGGGTAGTGAAGGTGCATTAAAAGTCTTAATTTCGAGACACCAAAAGAAAGTATATTCTTACATACTGCATTCTGTAAAGAACAAGGAGTTAGCTGAGGACATATTCCAAGATACCTTTATTAAGGTTATTAACACTTTAAAATCTGGAGCTTATAAAGAGGAGGGGAAATTTGTGCAATGGGTAATGCGTATTGCCAACAATTTAAAGATTGATTATTACCGCAAGGTACAGCGCATGCCTATTTTTGATACTAATCAAGATTACGACATCTTTGACTTTCTCAACGAAACTTCACCATCTGTTGAACAAAAGATCATTACCGATCAGATTAACAGCGATATTAAAGAATTGATTCAATATCTTCCAGAAGAGCAACGTCAAGTATTACAGATGCGTATTTACGAAGACATCAGTTTTAAGGAAATTGCGGAGATTACCAAAGTGAGTATAAATACGGCATTAGGAAGGATGCGTTATGCTCTCATTAACTTAAGAAAACTTATAAAAGAGCGCGACATAGTAGTGTGTTAAGCTCGTTTTAAGCAAGAAATAGTACCTAGGCGCAGTTTATTGCGCCTTTTTTATTTCACGATTAAAATATTGATATTATGCAAATTAACTATAAAAAACTACTTATTAACAAAAAAAACACAATAAACAGTCTCTGTTACAGAAAATTATTATATCTTTGCGCCCCAATTTGAGAGGATAAATTTTAATAGTTAAAAATTAAATATAATGAAAAAAGAGTTGATACAATACGTTGAGGACACGTTCGTTACGGTAAAAGAATTCCCAACATTTAAAGCAGGAGATACAGTTACTGTATCGTACAGAATTGTAGAAGGATCGAAAGAACGTATCCAACAATTCCAAGGAGTAGTACTTCAAATAGGTGGTCATGGGCTTACAAAAACCTTCACTGTAAGAAAAATTTCTGGAGGTATTGGTGTTGAGCGTATATTCCCATTTGCTTCTCCATTTATTGCTGATATTCACGTTAACAAACGCGGTATCGTTCGTCGTGCAAGAATTTATTACCTAAGAGCACTTACTGGTAAAAAAGCACGTATTAAAGAAAGAAGAGTGGCTAAAAATATTTAATAAAAATATTTTGCTTCGCAATATAAGAAAACGCTTTTCGAAGCGTTTTTTTTATATCTTTTTTTAGAGATATAGTATCATTACATGTCAGGATTAGCATTTTATTAAGAACAAAAAGAGCTAATTAGCTACTTCTAGCATTCGATACTATTTAAAAATAACTATTAATCATTAACAATTACTAATTATTATTTCATGAATATTTTAAACATAGAACATTTAGGGATAGCTGTAAAAAGTTTAGAGAGTGCTATTCCTTATTACGAAAATATTTTAGGACTAAAATGCTACAACATTGAAGAGGTTGTAGACCAAAAAGTTAGAACTGCTTTTTTTATGGTTGGCGAGACTAAGATAGAGCTTTTAGAGCCCACCTCTGAGGAGAGCACCATTGCCAAATTTATTGAGAAAAAAGGGGAAGGTGTTCACCACATTGCCTATAAAGTAGACTCGGTTGCCGATGCATTAAAAGAGGTAGCAGAGAAAGGGGTTACATTAATTGACAAAGCACCACGCAAGGGTGCTGAAGGATTAAACATAGCCTTTTTACATCCAAAATCTACGTGTAGCGTTTTAACAGAGCTTTGCGAAGAGCCTAAATAATAGCAAGAATTATATGAGGGGTTAATATCCCTTTAAATAAATCAAAAATTAACATTGACAATAAATTTGGGTTTTGCCAATTTATCAACCATAGTTGGCAAAACCCAAATTTAACGGTCTCATAAAAGGGAAGAGATGGAGAATTTTATTGTTTCTGCGCGAAAATATCGTCCCTCCACTTTCAACACGGTGGTTGGTCAGGAAGCTATTGTTACCACGCTAAAGAATGCTATTAAGTCGCAGCAGGTGGCTCAAGCGTTTTTATTTTGTGGACCTCGTGGTGTTGGGAAAACAACGTGCGCACGTATCTTTGCGAAAGCGCTTAACTGTTTGCAACCTACCAACGATTTTGAGCCATGCAACGAGTGTGAGATGTGCATAGCCTTTAACCAATCGGCGTCGTTTAATATATTTGAATTAGATGCTGCCTCTAACAACTCTGTTGATGACATTCGTGCCTTGGTAGAACAAGTGCGTATTAGCCCACAAGGTGCTAAATACAAGGTATACATCATAGATGAGGTGCACATGCTCTCGAACCAGGCATTTAACGCTTTTCTTAAAACCTTGGAGGAGCCGCCAGCTTATGCTAAATTTATATTGGCCACCACCGAAAAACATAAAATTATCCCTACCATCTTATCGAGATGCCAAGTTTATGATTTTAAACGCATTACTGACATTGCCATTTTAAATCACTTAAAATTTGTGGCTTCGAAAGAGGGGATTACAGTAGATGAGGACGCACTTAGGATAGTGGCTTCGAAAGCCGACGGTGCCCTTCGAGACGCCTTATCTATTTTTGACCAATTGGTTAGTTTCTCGGGGAAAGAGATCTCTTATCAGGCTACTATTCAACACCTAAACGTTTTAGATGTAGACAATTATTTTAAGATGACCGATGCACTTTTTAGTGAAGATCAAGCGGCATCTATTCTACTTCTCGACGACATTTTGACACGCGGTTTCGATGCTCAATACTTTATTTCTGGCTTAGCTGCCCACTTTAGGAATCTTCTTATGGCGCAAAACAGAAGCACTCTTAAATTAATGGAGTGTTCTGATTTGGTGAAACAGAAATATGGCGACCAGGCGGTTAAGATGAATAAAATGTTATTAACGAGAGCCTTAGAATTATCTAACCAATGCGACTTTAATTACAAACTTTCTAATAATAAGAGGCTTTCAGTCGAAATTTGTTTATTACAAATTAACGGCAACTACGTATACAAGCTCAACGCATCTGTCAGGCAATCACGGGAGAAATAATAACGAACCAGCCGCCGCGCCTACCGCGCCCACCCCTGCAACGGGAGGGATAGATGCTGCCATTTCTGTAACCCCTCAGATATCGAGCCTAGCCTTTACCTCGCCTAGCAGTGCGGTACAACCAATACCCACTATAAAGGAGGTATTGAATGAAAAAGAGGCTCCTGTACCTGCTGCTACAACTCCTACTCATGATGACACCGTCCCAATGGTTGCTCCTAAACAAGAGATTGATTCGGAGGAGCTAGAAAATGACGATGAACTCGGGGTAAATAGCGGCAGTTTCTCTAATATTAACCGAAACAACGCTTTTGACAGTGTCCCTGCGCCAACTCCCTCTCCTACTGTAGCTGATAACCCTATAGAGCCTACTGTTGTTGAAGAAAAGAAATTTGAAGAGGTGTGGGCAATGGCTTTCGAAGCAGTATACAAATCGAACCACTTTGTATATGGCGCATTGAAAGATACTGTCCCCATTTTCAACGATGGTGTCGCTTTCCTATCTGCAAAAAACGACTTTCAGAAAGAACAAGTGTTGGGAAATACTCGGGGAATGGTTCGTTACTTTAAGGATCACTCCAATATTGAGTTAAGAGATATTGATATTAAAGTGGAAGTAGAAGATATTCACACTATGAAAAAACAGTATCTTGATGATGCCGACAAAATTAAAATTTTGAGAGATACTAATCCTGAATTAATTGATTTTGTAAAAATATTAGGGTTACAGATAGAGGAATAAGAGGCACTTGATTATTAGCATTCAAATATTTATCATATAAAAACCATCGATGAAAAAAATTCATGCCCACGAAATTCTCCGTATGATGGAGGGCAATTATTACACAGAAGAGACATTAAAAGGGGCCATTCTTCAACAATTTGGGACAGAGGCGCGCTTTTTTACTTGTTCTATCGAGAATTTAAATGCCGATGAAATCATCGCATTTTTGAAACATAAAGGGAAATTTAAGCCTAGCGACAACGGTTTTACCATGGATATTGATAAGGTTTGCGATACTTATTAGTAGATTTATCTTCATAGGTACAATTTTACTTACAAAAATAGGGGTTGTTTTTACAACATAATAATATTGTGTTCGTTAGTAATCCTAAAAATGTTATTTATTTTATACTATGAAGAGATCTGTTATTTTTTTAACCATTTGTTTATCAATATTTTTAACATCCTGTACTGAGAAAAAGGATCCACTTCCACGCATTGGCATTATTGGCATTGGGATTGAATGCAGCACTTTTTCGCCTGCACAAACCTCATTAGATATGTTTCGTCCGAAGTATGGCGATGCGATCATTGCATCCTATCCATTTTTTCAGGAGGACACCACATTACTTTCGCGTGCTGAATGGTTGCCATTAATGTTAGCATGGACTACCCCTGGCGGCATTGTTACTCGCGAAGCTTACGATTCGTTGGTAAACCGCTCGTTAACATTATTGAGAGAGAACATGCCGTACGATGCCCTTTTTCTAGACATCCACGGCGCTATGAGTGTGGTAGGGTTGGAAGATCCTGAAGGGGATTACATTCTTAAGATTAGAGAGGTGATTGGAAACGACGTAATGATTTCCACATCAATGGATCCACATGGTTGTGTATCTCACCGCTTAGCAGAAAACACCGATTTGATTACTGCCTACAGAATGTCTCCTCACGAAGACCGTTATATCAGCCGCCACAGAGCCATTAACAATTTATTAGAGCGTTTAGAAAACAATTTAGGGAAGCCACGTTATAAGGCATGGGTAAAAGTTCCGATATTATTACCTGGCGAAAAAACGAGCACTAGGGTAGAGCCTGGAAAATCGTTATATGCTGCTATTGAGCCCATTGAAATGATGGACGGGGTGGTAGATGCTGCTATATGGATGTCGTATCCTTGGGCTGATGAGGCCAGAAACCACGGTGTTGTAATGGTAGTAGGCGATAACAAGGAGCAAGTAGGGTCGGGGGCACGACAATTGGCGGAGCACTTTTGGAGTATACGCAACGATTTTGAATTTGTAGCACCTACCGCAACCTTAGAAGAGGTATTGGAGCATGCACTTAAGAGTGAGAAGAAGCCCTATTTTATTAGCGATATGGGCGACAACCCCACTGCTGGTGGTGCTGGCGACGTTACCTGGACACTTGAAAAGCTGTTAGCGCGTGAAGAATTTAAAAATCCTAACGGTAAGCGTTTAATATACGCCTCTATTCCTGGTCCTGAAGTGGTACAAATGGCGAAAGAGGTGGGCGTTGGAGGAACTGTAGATGGTGCCGCAGGCGCTATGGTAGACAATAGGTATGCCCCACCGTTACGAATTAATGGCGTAGTAGAAAAAATAGTAGAAGATGGAAAAAACGATGTAGTAGTAGTACGTATGGGGAGCATGCAAATAATTGTAACCGAAACTAGAAAACCGTATCATTACGAAAAAGATTTTGATGTGTTAGGGTTACAACCTCGCGATGCAGATATTATTGTCGTGAAACTAGGGTATTTAACCGAGGAACTTTACGAAATGCGCGGCGATTGGATGATGGCACACACGAGAGGTGGTGTAGATCAAGAATTAGAAAAATTACCATACAAAAACTTACAACGCCCTATTTTTCCATTAGATCCCGACATGGCAGCCCCGAGTTTGGAGCCCGTTTTTATTAAAGGGACATCTAACAATTCCTCCTCGATTTTATAACTATCATTTATACAAACAAATAAACTCTGTTTTACCCATCTTAGGGCGATATATTGGCATCTTTTCCCCATTTTTATCATCACATAGCAGGCTATGTTCTTCAAAAATTGAGAAAAATCTACTCAATATCTCAAGTCTGGGCGAAGCAATTTTTAGTAATCCCCCATAATTAGCGGTAATGAATATTACAATTTTGTACTTCAGTCCCACTGGCAACACTCAAAAGGTATGCAAAACCATCGCTTCCTCCCTTAGTAGCAGCTACAAAGAGATAGACATTACCCTCTCTAAGAACAGAGTTGCGCATCCTCAATTTGAAGAAAACGAAGTGGTGATTGTCGGTTTTCCTGTATATGCAGGGCGTATTCCTAATTTGCTGCTTCCTTATCTTTCTAATTTGAAATCGAAGGGAAACTGTTGTATTCCCGTTGTTACTTTTGGAAACAGAGCTTTTGATGATGCTTTGCTGGAACTTTCCGATATTTTATTCCACAACGGATTTAGAATCATTGCGGCGGGCTCGTTTGTTGGACAACACTCCTTTTCGGATACTTTAGGGGCGGGAAGACCCAACGAAAAAGATTGGCAGGAGATTGAGTCGTTTGCCTTGAAAATTAAAGAGGCACTTAAAGATGGAGGAGGGCTTCGAGATTACTCCTCCAAAATTCCAGGGGAGCGAAGAGAAAGACGGGTATACTTCCAACCTAAAGCCCCCACGTCTGGAGAACCAATCAACATTTTAAAGGTTAAGCCTATAACAACAGGCGGCTGTGCAGATTGCGGGGTGTGCGCCACGGTTTGCCCTATGGGTGCTATTTCACTTATAAACTACAAAGAGATTATTGGAAAATGTATCAAATGCAATGCATGTGTAAAAAGTTGTTCCTTGCGGGCAAAAACATTCATTGATGCAGGATATATTATTCATAAAGAAGATTTAGAAAAGAGCGAAGCCGCTGCCAAAGAGAATTTTACAATTACGGGATGTTAAGCAATTTGGTTTATTCTACTACTTGCTAAATAAAAAAATTACTA
>CAYJOY010000002.1:0-26418 GCA_964371885.1 uncultured Lentimicrobiaceae bacterium
AAGCTGGCAGCAAAAGCCAAAGAATCTAATCCCTATCTGTTTAAAACGCTGAAATATCAAAAGTTTGATTTTTCTAGGACTTTTGGTGATAATAATCGTCTCACACCTGGTACCGCGGAAGAGGCATACGATTACTGGACGGATAATAGCCACGTTCTAAAAGTAAAGGAGATAGAGCAGTTTTTTCGGGAGGTATAAATCTACTTAATGCACCCACCCTCTGATTCACCATAGTGGTCTTTCCCACCTGACGTGGTCCCACTATCACTTGAATAAACCTTTGTGGCTCATTCATTCTTGATGTAAAATTTTGTAAATAAGCTATTTCTATCATATCTAAACATTTTACTCAATGTATTGAGTAAAATTACTCAATAAACATAGTTATTCTTTTTTAATTATTGTAATGGAATGCTAACCTTCCAATAATCAACTAAAACCGCTGGCAAAAATACAATTATTTTTGATACAATTAGTATGATAGGTTCTAATAAAATAGATCTTGGGGTGAGGTGATTAATTTAAGATTTTTTTTCTACAATACCCATAATACAAATTGCGTTACATTAGCCAAATGATGAATCTTTAAAGAAAACAAAAAATCAATACACCATGAAGAGAGTACACATTATTTATTTCAGTGCTATGGGTACTACCAAAAAAATTGCAGAGGCTATTGCCAAGGGGCTTGGTGCAAACGAGACGGCATATCACTCGTTAATGCAAGCTAGCACAGAGCACGTTGTAATTGGGAAAGAGGAGGTGGCCGTTATAGCCGTTCCGGTATATTCGGGGCGCGTGCCGGCAGTGGCGGCGGAGCGTTTGCAGCGCTTTAAGAGCGAGGGGGCGCGTGCGGTGATAGCGGTAGCGTATGGCAATCGTGCGGTGGAGGATGCCCTTATTGAGCTGAACGATATAGCTACCCACAACGGCTTTGTAGTAGTATCGGCTGGAGAGTTTATTGGAGAACATTCTATATTTCCTAAGGTGGCCACTTCGCGCCCTAATACCGTCGATTTAACACTTGCAGAAGAGCTTGGGCGTAAGAGTGTTACAATTACAATACCACTGGCAACTATTCCAGGAAACCAACCGTATAGAGCCATCGACAACATCCCTTTGGCGCCAAAAACAGTAAAAAGCAAGTGTGTTAAGGCGGTGAAAAAGGATAAGGATTTGTGCGGCATCTGCGCTGAAAAGTGTCCCGTTAAAGCCATTGGCACCCCAAAACCAAGTACCAATAGCAAACTCTGCATTAAATGTGGCCATTGCATTGCAGTTTGCCCCTACGATGCCCGCGCGTATAGTGGTCCTTTATATTGGCTTGCAGGACGCATATTTGTAAAACAAAACTTACAGCCTAAAGAGTCGAAGTTGTATTGGTAGTGGCTACTTTTTTAAGAAACATAAAAATCACTTTTTAAAAATAAAAATTATGAAAAAAATGAAAACTTTATTAATTGCAGTACTAGCAGTTATTGCAACGGGGGTACTTTTTACAAATTGCACCAGAAACACCCCAAGTGCAGTGGCAGAGAAGTATTTCGAAGCATGGATTAATACCGATTATGACACGATGATGGCATTATCGATAGAATCGGAAGTTGACAAAATTGAGAAGATAAAAGAAGCTGCCGATGGCACTGACGAGGAGAAACTTGGGATTATGGAAGAGATTAGAAAATCTGAACGCGAATATGGCGAGGCTGTTATCGACCCTAAAGATGAGAACAAAGCTTCGGTTGTTGTTACATTAACGAACCCAGAGGCCGAAGAGGAAGCCTCAACCTTAACCATAAAGCTTTTAAAAGAAAACGATGCTTGGAAAGTGAAAAATATAGATGCTAAATAAAAAAGCGGTCTATATTATTGTAAGTGTTACTGTTGTTACTCTGATAGCAGCAGTAGCATCTTTTCTCATTTTCGCAACAAAGGAACCCATCGCAACACGCGCCCCTTATCTATTTTCTAAAGAGGAGATGAGCCAGATTAAATCTGGCGACATCATTCTTCGGCATGGCTACGGAGCCGTGAGTCTGTTGGTAGAACAAGTGGCTGGCAACCACCGTGTTTCGCACTGTGGCATGTTGTTAAAAGAAGGTACTACCCTCTCTGTTATTCACGCCATCTCATCGAATTATGCTCAAAAAGATGGTGTGCAAACCTGTCCATTTCAAGAATTTTCCTCCGATGCGCGCCCCAATTCGCTGGTGGTGCTGCGCCCAAAGGTTGCTAATCCAGATACGCTTATTGCTGTAGCTCAACATTATGTAACAGAAAACGCCCCCTTCGATCTGCAATTCTCAATGGAGACAAAAGATGAGATTTATTGTACCGAATTGTTCTACTATATTTTTAAAGAAGCGGCTAATATAGAGTTGTACGATGCTCAAAATCCCGACCACTCTTTCGCCTTTTTCTTCGATACCACATTGTTTCAAATGGTTATCGATCACCGAAAAAATGATACTATCTCGTTATAAAAATGTTCTGTATTTCTCTATTTTTCTGATTGTTCCCAACAAATCATCAGCCAAGTTTCTACCGCAATTGCCAATGCTTGCTCATCGATGGAGAAGGTGGTAGTGTGGAGGTTTGATACAATGTTTCGCGCGCTATTTCCGGTTCCTACCCTAAAAAAAGTGCCTGGCACCCGTTGCAAAAAATAGCTGAAATCTTCGGCAGTTGTTCGCAGCGGTAACAAACAGATATTTTCATCGCCCCAGTAGCTTTTTGCCATATTAATGATGTTTCGAGTTACCTCTTCATCGTTTTCTAGCACCGGATATCCATCTATAATGTTTACCATGCACGTAGCACCATATTGGGCAGCGGTTTGCTGAGCAATGGTGGCAATTTGCTGTTTTGTTGCGGTTCTCTTCTCTTCATTAAAGAGTCGCAGTGTACCCGATACGCTCGCCCTATCTGGAATCACATTGTTGGAATTTCCAGCTACAAATTTCCCAAAATTGAGGACAAATGGGGAGTCGTTCCCCTTATTATTCTCCTTATTATTAATCTCTTGAAACTGCATCATAATGTCCGATGCTACCATAATGGGGTTAACGGTTTCTTGAGGCATAGCGGCATGTCCCCCTTTGCCCACCACCTCAAGGTGTATCTCGTCGGTAGATGCCATATAGTTACCGGGGCAAAATCCTAATTTTCCAACTTCCATCTTAGGCTCAGCATGCAATCCAAAAATAAGATCTACCTTTGGATTCTCTAACACCCCTTCATCAATCATAAACATGGCTCCCCCTTCGTAGCGCTCCTCCGAGGGTTGGAAGATCCCCTTGATAGTTCCTGAGAAAAGATGACGATTATTTTGCAAAATAATGAGT
The DNA here is from genome assembly GCA_964371885.1 of uncultured Lentimicrobiaceae bacterium. Classification (GTDB taxonomy): domain Bacteria; phylum Bacteroidota; class Bacteroidia; order Bacteroidales; family WCHB1-69; genus CAYJOY01. The sequence continues at coordinate 3,345 of CAYJOY010000002.1, forward strand.
GCTCCCAACAGTGCGGCACAATGAAAGTCGTGGCCACACGCGTGCATTACACCATGGTTGAGCGAGCGGCAACTATTACTCTCCGACTCCTCAATGGGTAAGGCGTCCATATCGGCGCGTAAGGCAATTACCTTAGCAGAGGCACTGTTTCCTTTCGTTCCAACTACCTCAGCAAGAATGCCGTAACCATTTATGCGAGACCGATATTGAATACCGTACTGTTGTAGTTTCTCTTCAATAAAGTGTGCGGTTTCTTTCTCCTCACCCGACAGCTCTGGGTGTTGATGAAGCCAACGATAAATATAAAGAAGTTCGGGTTGCAAACTGGCAACTAAATCAGATAGCAATCGTTTCATTGTAATAACAGCTATTGTTGTTCTCTTTTTTGCTTAGATGTGAGTGGCTGCTCATTAAAAGTTGAGGGAGAGCCCTATTCCATTATCCCCGCTGAGGTGGAGCGAAGTTGTTTCGTTAATATTTAACAACTTCCCGGCTCTATACACTAAGTCCCAGCCACGGATAGCGAAGAATATGGCAGCACCTGCCGACAATCCCGCTGCGGTGTAACACAGTCCTCTCACTGTTGAATTATTTTTGGCAAGAAAGTGCCCCGTAGCCCAAAAGCCTGTCCCTGCCAATCCCAAAGCGGTTGCCCAATAGGCACTTTTTGCCGCTTTTTTCAGATAAAGACCCGCGGTTTTACGCTTAGAGGAGATGTCGAACTCTACAAAATCGGTCCCTTCAAAACGGTATTGCTCGTATGAAGTCATCTCTCTATAGCAACGAATGGTATCTAAAATATGGGTTAAAGGCAAAGCGGTAACAGAAAAACCGTTGTCTATTAGAATATTACTTTCATCGGTTCTTAAAATTTTACAATACACCGTATCGGTATAAGTCGATTCTGTGTTTAGCGAAATCACCACACGATCAATACATGTTTGTTGTGCGTATGCAAAGAACCCTCCGCCTACAATCAGAAGTAGTACAAATAATAATCTTTTCATCTTTCAATTTTTTTTTTGACTGCTAGCTTTTGGCTATTGCCTGTTTAACCATTTATTAATTACAAAAAAAAGAGGTTACACCTATCCTATTAGTAATGTGTAACCTCTTTCAATTATTGTATTATGCTTCTAATATTTCAATAATTTTGATAGCACAATCGCTAATTATAGATCCTGGGCCGAAGATAGCTGCGGCACCTGCTTGATATAGGTAATCGTAATCTTGCGGTGGAATAACTCCCCCTACAATTACCATAATATCTTCGCGTCCTAATTTTTTCAGTTCTTCAATTACTTGAGGCACTAGGGTTTTATGACCTGCGGCTAGTGAAGAAACGCCGAGTACATGCACGTCGTTTTCCACAGCTTGTTTTGCTGCTTCTGCTGGTGTTTGAAATAATGGTCCCATATCTACGTCGAAGCCAATATCTGCATACCCTGTAGATACTACTTTCGCACCACGGTCGTGCCCCTCTTGTCCCATTTTAGCAATCATAATACGAGGACGCCGCCCTTCTGTTTTCGCGCAAGCATCAACCATTGCACATGCTTTTTTAAACTGTGCATTATCTTTTTGTTCTGAACTATACACCCCTGTAATTAAATTAATTTTTGCTTTATAACGACCAAACACTTGTTCTAGCGCGTCTGATATTTCCCCTAACGAGGCACGTTTGCGGGCAGCGTCTACTGCTAAGGCCAACAAGTTACCTTCGCCTCCATTGGCACATTTGGTCAGTGCTTCTAATGCTGCTGTAACCTCTTCTTGATTTCTATTAGCGCGAAGATCTGCTAAACGTTTAATTTGCGCCTCGCGAACAGCAGTATTATCAACCTCTAATGTTTCAATAGGGTCTTCTTTTTCTAGTCTATATTTGTTAACACCCACTATCGATTCTACGCCAGAGTCGATACGTGCTTGTTTTCTAGCCGCCGCCTCTTCAATACGCATTTTAGGGATTCCCGTTTCTATAGCTTTGGCCATACCTCCCAACGATTCAATCTCTTCAATATGTTTCCAAGCTCTTTCAGCAATAAGGTTGGTTAATGTTTCTACATAATAAGAGCCCGCCCATGGGTCAACCGCGCGACACACTTGCGTCTCTTCTTGAATATATATTTGTGTATTACGTGCAATACGAGCCGAGAAATCGGTAGGAAGTGCAATAGCTTCATCTAATGCATTGGTGTGTAACGACTGGGTATGACCTAATGCGGCACCCATGGCTTCGATACATGTTCTGGCTACATTATTAAATGGATCTTGCTCTGTTAACGACCATCCAGATGTTTGGCTGTGGGTACGTAATGCCAACGATTTTGGATTTTTAGGGTTGAATTGTTTTACTATTTTCGCCCATAACATTCTCGCTGCACGCATTTTTGCAATTTCCATAAAGTGGTTCATTCCAATAGCCCAGAAGAAAGACAAGCGTGGTGCAAAATCGTCGATATTCATCCCAGCATTTACACCAGCGCGAAGGTACTCTAACCCGTCGGCAAGGGTGTAAGCTAACTCTATATCGCAAGTGGCACCCGCTTCTTGCATGTGGTAACCCGAAATAGAGATAGAGTTGAACTTCGGCATATTTTTAGAGGTGAACTCAAAAATATCGGCAATAATTTTCATAGATGGCAATGGTGGATAAATGTAGGTATTACGCACCATAAACTCTTTCAAAATATCGTTTTGGATGGTTCCTGCTAATTTTTCCATAGGAACACCTTGCTCTTCGGCCGCCAAGATATAGAATGCTAATACCGGAAGTACAGCACCATTCATGGTCATAGATACCGACATTTGGTCGAGTGGAATTTGATCGAATAATATTTTCATATCGAGGATAGAATCGACGGCTACCCCAGCCTTTCCTACGTCGCCTACAACACGGCTGTGATCAGAGTCGTAGCCACGGAGCGTTGCTAAGTCGAAAGCAATAGAAAGCCCTTTCTGCCCTGCTGCTAAATTTCTACGATAAAAAGCATTCGACTCCTCAGCCGTTGAAAACCCCGCATACTGACGAATTGTCCAAGGTTTTTGAACGTACATCGTTGAATAAGGACCACGAAGATATGGAGGCAAACCCGCCGCATAGTTCAGATGTTCCATCCCATCAAGATCGTTTTTAGCGTACACAGGCTTAATAGCAATTTGCTCCGCTGTTAAATAATTAGTGTCAATTTTATTCTCTTTCGCCCATTCTGCAAAAGATTGTTCGCTTTTCGTAACATTCTTTGGATTAATATTACTGAAGTCAGGTCTCATAATATATTGATTTTGTTAATGATAACAGATTTATTGTTCTACTTTGTTTGTTTATTTTATAACCTGCAAATGTAAACTTTTTTTCTTTGCAAAACCTACACTATGCAATTAGGATACTTTGAAAATTGATGCGCAAAAAACGCAATAACACAAAGAAAAAAAATCGTATTTTTGCAGGTTAATTTAAAGAGCAAAAAATATGGTTAACCAAGAGTTATATATCTACAATACTTATCACAAGAAGAAAGAGAAATTTGAATCTATTCACCCTAATCGTGCTGGTCTTTACGTTTGTGGCCCAACGGTTTATGGCGAGCCCCATTTAGGGCATGCGCGTCCCGCTATCACATTCGACTTGCTGTTTCGCTACCTCCAACACATTGGCTACAAAGTGCGCTATGTGCGTAACATTACCGATGTGGGGCACCTAGAGAACGATGCTGACGAAGGGGAGGACAAAATTGCGAAAAAAGCGCGCCTCGAAGAGCTAGAGCCGATGGAAGTGGCGCAATATTATATTGATAGCTACCACAAAGCCATGGATGCGTTGCACGTGCTTCGCCCCTCTATTGAGCCCCGTGCCTCCGGACATATTATGGAACAAATAGATATGATTCAGGAAATTATAGACAAAGGATTTGCCTACGAGTCGAATGGATCTATTTATTTTGATGTTCATAAATTTGATAAAGAGATAGGCTATGGCAAACTTTCGGGACGTATTTTAGAGGACATGATTGCCAACACCCGTGCTTTAGATGGCCAAGATGAAAAACGGAACGCAGCCGACTTTGCCCTTTGGAAAAAGGCAGCACCAGAACACATTATGCGCTGGAAATCGCCATGGAGTATTGGATTCCCAGGCTGGCATATTGAATGTACAGCAATGAGTACTAAATATTTAGGCGATAAATTCGATATACACGGAGGAGGCATGGACCTAATATTTCCACACCACGAATCGGAAGTATGCCAATGTACAGTAGTGCATGGCAACGAAAGTGTAAAATATTGGATGCACAATAATATGATTACCATTAACGGACAAAAAATGGGAAAATCGTTGGGCAACTTCATTACGCTTAATCAATTTTTTACTGGCGAACATGAGCTATTGCACCGCCTATACTCTCCAATGACCATACGTTTCTTTATTATGCAGGCACATTACCGCGGCACCGTCGACTTCTCGAATGAAGCATTAATTGCGGCCGAAAAAGGGATGTTGAAATTGAACGCAGCCGAGCAATTGTTAGACAAACTTGTCCCATCGAAACAGTCGGATGAGGATATGAATGCTTGGGTGAAAAAATGTTACGACGCTCTTAACGACGACCTTAACACCCCACGCCTTATTGCTGAACTTTTCGATGCAACACGAATCATTAACTCAGTAAAAGAGGGACGCATACATTTAACAGAAGAGGATTTAGCATTGCTAAAACGTTACTTCAGAATATTCTATTTCGATATTTTAGGAATGAAGATCGAAGCCAACAACGGACAAAACGAGAGGGTAGATCAGCTAATGGAGCTTATTTTAACCATCCGCCACGATGCTAAAACGGAAAAAAATTGGGCACTCTCCGATGCCATCAGAAATAAACTCACAGAACTCGGTATTACTATTAAAGATACTAAAGAGGGGGCTACTTGGGAGTAAGGCAACCTACGCAACACAATGTAATTATTAACGATAAACACCAAAAAACAACAATATATAATGGCACACGAATTATCAGAACAGGAAATTATTAGAAGAAAAAAACTAGAGGATTTCACCAATCTCGGCATTAACTGCTACCCTGCAGATTTATACGAAGTAACTGCTACCTCGGCAGAAATATTGGAAAATTTTCCTAAAGACAACACATTATACCAAGAGGTAAGCTTTGCAGGAAGAATTATGAGCCAGCGCGTTATGGGCGCCGTCTTTCTTTGTCTTGCAAGATGGCGTAGGGAGAATTCAGATATATGCTAAACGCGATGAACTTTGCCCTACCGATGACAAAACCATGTACAACGGAGTATTTAAAAAATTAGATATTGGCGATATTATTGGGGTAAAAGGATTTGTATTCACTACCCAAACAGGAGCTACCTGTATCCATGTGCGCGAGTTTACTATCCTTTCTAAATCGTTGAAACCACTTCCTATCGTAAAAGAAAAAGATGGCGAAACATACGATGCCTTCCAAGATCCAGAGCTTCGTTACCGTCAACGTTACGTCGATTTAATTGTAAATCCAGAGGTAAAAGATACCTTTATAAAAAGGACAAAATTGGTAAATACCATGCGCAACTACCTCAACGAAAAAGGGTATCTTGAAGTGGAAACTCCAATTTTACAACCTTTATATGGTGGTGCTGCTGCACGCCCGTTTAAAACACATCACAATAAATTAGATATGACACTCTATCTAAGAATTGCTAACGAACTTTATCTCAAACGATTAATAGTTGGTGGATTTGATGGAGTATACGAGTTTTCTAAAGATTTCAGAAATGAGGGAATGTCTCGTTTCCATAATCCTGAATTTACACAGATGGAACTTTACGTGGCTTACAAAGATTATGAGTGGATGATGAACTTAGTAGAAGAGATGGTAGAAACGGTAGCTTTAGCTCTTCATGGCACTACACAAGTGCAAGTGGGAGAGAATGTTATTGATTTTAAACGCCCATGGAAACGTTACACTATGTATGGTGCTATTGAGCACTTTACGGGTGTAGATATTTCGAACATGGACGAAACAGAGATGGCCGCTTTTGCAAAAAAATGTGGGGTTGAAGTAGATAAAACCATGGGAAGAGGCAAACTCATTGACGAAATTTTTGGCGAAACTTGCGAAGCTCAACTCATACAGCCTACTTTTATTCACGATTATCCGTTAGAAACATCTCCGCTTACGAAAAAACACCGTAGCATCCCTAATCTAACCGAACGGTTTGAAGCAGTATGTAACGGAAAAGAGATTTGTAATGCTTACTCAGAATTAAACGACCCTATTGATCAACGCAAACGTTTTGAAGATCAGCTAGAACTTGGAAAACGTGGCGATGAGGAATCGATGGTTTTAGATGAAGATTTCCTACGATCATTAGAATATGGAATGCCGCCAACTGCTGGCTTAGGCATCGGTATTGACCGACTATCTATGATTATGACCAACTCTAACTCTATACAAGACGTGCTCTTCTTCCCGCAAATGAAACCAGAAGCAAGAGAGCAATCTGATAAACAATGAGTTTAATTACCCCACAACAGCTGTTAAATATAACGCCCATTGTGCGCCATTCCTCTATTTTGGAGAATACGCCCATTGATAAATTGTTATACGACAGCCGTTTAGCAACATCCGAAAATTCGCTCTTCTTTGCCATGATTACTCCGCAAAACAATGGGCACAAATATATAGAAGGATTATGCCAAAAAGGGGTAAAAAACTTTGTTATATCTCAAGATATTGAAGAATACCAACACCTCAACGGACAGTTTTTTCAAGTAAAAGATGTGGTGCGTGCACTTCAAGATATTGCTGCATTTCATCGGGGCCATTTTAACATTCCCGTATTGGCTATAACAGGAAGCAACGGCAAAACTATTGTAAAAGAGTGGGCGGCAAACCTCCTCGGTAAAAAATACAATATCGTTAAAAATCCTAACAGCTTCAACTCTCAAATTGGAGTTCCGGTCTCTATCTCTTTATTGAGAGCAGAACATCAAATGGCAATTTTTGAAGCCGGCATCTCTAAACATGCAGAAATGGAAAAACTTGAGAGAGTTCTCCATCCTACTTTGGGCATCTTAACTATGATTGGAGATGCCCATTCTGCGTTTTTTTCATCAGAAAAAGAGAAATTAGAAGAGAAACTAAAGCTCTTTAACAAGGTGAAAACTTTGATATATTGCAGTAATAACCATCTTATATACCGAACATTACAAGAAGACCCATACAATCACATCCCTAAAATTAGCTGGGGAGTTCGTCCTACCGACAACTATTGCATTACAGCGCGCAACAGTTATCGCAGCGAAACCCATATTCTCTTAAATAATTTTACAGACACTATTGTTATACCATTTATAGACGACGCCTCTATTGAAAATGCTATGCATATTGTAGTGATGGCATTGCATCTTCGCTTTTCTATTGCAGAAATTAATGAGCAGTTGCAACACCTATCGCTAGTAAATATGCGAATGGAGATCGCCGAAGCGCTGCATCATTCCATTATTATTAACGATACTTACTCTTTAGATAAAAACTCGCTGCGTATTGCGTTACAATTTTTAGATACACAGACGCAAAAGAGGAATAAAACGGTTATTATCTCCGATTTTGAGCAGAATTTAGCCGATCATCACTTCTACACATCACTCATTGGTTTGTTTAAGGAGCACCATATTACCAAACTTGTTACAGTAGGTAAGCATTGGCAAGGGGTGGTTCCCAACAGCGGCGGCATTTCTTGCTACCATTTCCACTCTACCGAAGAGCTTATCAGCAATATTCGCCAGTTACATATTCAGGAGGAGGCCATTTTGGTAAAAGGGGCACGCTCGTTCCAGTTTGAGCGCGTGGTACATGCCTTAAAAATGCGCAAACATCGTACTGTTATGCAGATTAATTTATCGGCATTATCAGAAAATTACAACTATTACAAAAAGCAACTCGCCCCCAATACTAAAATTATGGGCATGGTGAAGGCTATGTCGTACGGACTAGGAGATGTTGAATTAGTGAATGAGCTCTGTTTTCACGACATTGACTATTTGGCAGTTGCCTACGTTGATGAAGGGGTGGCTTTACGCGAAAGAAACGTAAAAACCCCTATTATTGTACTAGGCGCAGAGGCTTATGGCTTCGAAACCATGCTACAATATCAACTCGAACCAGAGATCTTTAACCTCCACTATCTTCAGCAATTTGGGGAGATAGTAGCACAACATCCCGACATCTCATCCTACCCTATTCATATTAAGGTGGAGACAGGGATGCACCGATTAGGGTTCGACGAGGAAGATTTTCCCTCTTTAATTGAGCTGCTCTTACAGTATCCGCAGTTAAAAGTAACCTCTATTTTTAGTCATTTAGCTGCTGCCGACAGCACTTCGGAGGATCATTTTTCTCGGTTGCAGATACATGCTTTCGAAAAAATGGCTCACACCATTAGCAAGGCATTCCCATACCCTATCATTCGTCATTTGGTTAACAGTGCGGGTATCACACGATTCCCAGAGGCACATTACGACATGGTTCGCCTCGGGCTAGGGCTTTATGGATTCTCTAATGTGGACAATGAACAAAAAGCGTTACAACATACGGTAACACTTAAAAGCATTGTTACCCAAGTTAAAACAGTAAAGGCTGGCAACACAATTGGGTACGACCGCTCGTTTCGAACAGCGGGGGATATGCAAATTGCCATTGTCCCTATTGGCTACGCCGACGGCTACCCTCGCGAGTTAAGTAATGGCGCTGGCAAGATGGTAATAGCGGGAAAAAGCTGCCCCATTATAGGGAAAATTTGCATGGATATGTGTATGATAGATGTAACACACATTAATGTAAGCGTTGGGGATGAGGTAATTATATACGGAAATGAGATTCCTATTTACGAAGTTGCTCAAACCATTAATAAAACCCCTTACGAATTACTTACCGCCATTACACGGCGGGTACAGCGCGTCTATATCCGCGAGTAACAAGCCCCCAAATTTCCTACTCTAAAACAAAGGCACGCTGCTCATCATAAAAAATTGGGCTGTTATTTCCTAAAAAATCTACCATTGCAGCAGTTACTAAATATCCTGTGGCTACCCCCTCGCCTAACTCGGGGTCGGAGATGGCCATGTAGTTGTTTACAGCAATGGTAAACATTTCGCTATTATTCGTTAACAACCTATTATCTTTATCGTAAATATTGATGTCGAAACCGTCGCCAGTTTCATAAATTTCGTATTTCCCTTTAGAGATGTAGTAATCGATCCTTTCAATTTGACGATAACTTCTTAATACATACTCTTTTAACTCTGCTAGTGAGAGTTCAAAAGTTACTATTTCGTTAGAGAAAGGCTCTATAGTGAGAATATCTTCAAATGTAATATCGCCTTGTTCTATGATTGTATTTCGCACTCCTCCCGCATTATAAAATGCGAAATCGGCATTTACCTCTTCTGCCATAGCATCCGTCATAAAGCAGGCTACATTTTCGGTTCCAGAAATGGTTGCGGAAGCAGTACCTACCACTTGACCGAAGCTACTTTCGGTCTCTATAGCCTCTACCATTGCGCGCACCTCGGCATCTTCGGTAGTTCTTATTTCCAACTCTACCAATTCGTAGCAACGCTCTACCAACACACCCTCTTCAAATTTCAAGGTAGCCACACCCGCATATTCTAAATGGGAGCCTGTTTGTGTTATTAAAACATCGTTATAGAGGCTCTCCTCACATACTTCAACATGATTATGTCCTCCAATTACTAGGTCGAGATTGGGTAACAACGAGGTTAAATCAACATCATCGTAGCTTCCTAGGTGCGTTAATCCAATAAAAGCATCCACTTCATCGGCTAAATATGCATAACTAGGGGCAGTTTCTGTGAAACTAGTAAAGGTAATATTATCTAAATGTTCGGGATTAGTAGCGGGTTGCACATTCCCATTTGAGGTCTCTATTAATCCTAAGAAACAAATTTTCAACCCTTCTACCTCTTCTATATGATAGGGATTAACAGCTCCAATTAAGCTTGCTGACGAATTCATGTTGGCGCATACTATCTCAAAATCTGCTTCGTCGTTACGTTTCTTTAACACCTCTTGTCCATAATCGAACTCGTGATTTCCGTAGCAAACCACATCACACCCTATTTTATTCAATAAACGGATCATCGGTTCCCCTCGCTCCTCCGCATAATCTACGTATGGGTTACCCGTAAAATAGTCGCCAGCACTCACTACCAGAACGGCATCGCTCTCCTTCTCCTTCTCTGCTATTAAAGATGCCAGCTTGGGGAAATTTTCAATCTGTCCATGTATATCGTTGGTAGTAACAATAGTTATGGTAACATTACCATCATCTAGATTAGGATTATTAGGGTTATTAGGCTCATCGTATTTGTCGCACATTACGAGCGAGACTGCCGAAAGCATTAATGAAAAAAGGAGTGCCATTTTTATAAGATGAGATTTCATTAATTAAAGAGTATTATTTTGCATATTTAATTAGGTTTGTTATTTTCGAATGACAAGAATACGACAAAAAGTTTACCATTCGCTAGTAATAAATCGTCCGCAAACTTCAGCATAGTCGCAAAATTTGCAACGTTTCACATCATCGGTGGCCTTAAATGGGGTGGCAACATCTAATATTTCTTCTAAAAGTTCCACTACATTCTCGCTAAAAGCCTTTAGTACCTGATCTGGCACTACCCGTTCTAGTGTATACCATTTGGTTCCTCTCGTCTTTTCTTCAAAAGTAGCATATACCGTATAGTCATCGTCGGAACTGAAAATTCTTTGGAACGAAATGAGGCCACACATAATCTCATTTTTAGATATTATTTGCTCATTTTTTATCAAAAAAGCGTAAAACAAAAGTTGCAACAATTTCGACTTCTCTGGGTTTTGAAACAAATCTCTCACTTCGCTATCTATATCAGCAGCACAAATATTTATCTCTTTCTCGTCTACTTTTCCCGTCTTATAATCGAATATAAAGGTGGTATTTCCTACAACATCTATTCTATCAATGTACCCTTTCAGCTCCAACTCATTGCCATGCACTGTTACCTTACATGTGTGTTGCCCCTCCACACTATAGATAGAGATTTGGGGATTTCGCAAATAACTTTTTAGCAACTTTAGGTATCTTTTTAAATATTTGTATATCACATTTACCGCAAGATACAACTTCCCCTCATTTATATTTGCTTTCTCTAACCCTGGTTGCATTTTTATGATATTTTTCACTTTTTCCTCCAGGTTAGCCTCGTATTCATCAATATGAAAAGTAGGGTTTCCATGTCTCTTTATATCAATTAGAAGTTCTTTTAGCGCTTCGTGAATTACGGTTCCCAGCATATTGCTTTCCATCGCTTCATTCACCGTTTCGTAGGGTTTAATTTTTTCTATATTATTGAGATAAAACGAAAGCGGACAGTTAACATAACGTGCCAATGAACTTGCCGAAAAGGTAAATTTTTTCAGTTTTTGAATTATAGCATCAGTCTTCTTAATCTCGATAATTTTCTCATTCGACTGCAAGCTAGGGAGGATATGAAGCTCATTCTCTTTCCAATCAATATTTTTCATCAATCCTCTTTTTTCTATTTCGAAGCGAAGTTGATGGATGAACCTACTTTTTTCCATTAGGGAAGAAGAGGAGTCGGTATTATGAATAAGATGTACATTTTCAGCACGTTGTATCAACCTAAAAAAGTGATAGGCAAACACCGATTCTTTATATTGGCTATTAGGAAGTTGAAAATACCGTTTCACATCATACAAAATCATCGAGTTTTCGTTTGTATTTTTGGGCAAGATGGCATCATTACAAGAAAGGACGATCACATTTTCGAAATCTATAATTCTCGATTCGAGCACCCCCATTATTTGTAATCCTTGATTAAAATCGCCTTTAAAAGCTATTTGTATTCTTCCTAATTCCTTTTGAATAAAAAACTCCATCACTTGAAAATCGGAAGTTGGGATAGTTCCCTCATACTTCTTATACAGTTGCGCTACATTTTGCAACGCCGACCATACATTTTGAACGGCAAAGTAATCTATATGATACTTATCTAAATTACTGAGTACCAAATCAAACAGTTTAATAATTTTTTCGAGAAAACCGTGAGCTGTTACGGTAAGTATCTCTTTTATTTCTGTTTGAAAAGGGAGTTGTTCTTTTGTTACAAAAATTTGATTGAGTGCTATGAACTGCTCTACGGGGTCGTTAATTGTGATTTCGGTACCATTTTCCTCTTTATTTTTCACAATAAAGCCATCAATAAGCGACGAATGGAGCAGTGCAATTACATCTTTGTGGTAGAAAAGCGGTTCTGTTTTCCCCTGCATTTGTCTAAATCGTTCCCCATTTTTATAGCTTTGCAATATGGTGTATAACAATTGATAGGCAGAGGTATGCTTTATGGGATAGCCCATCGAGATATTGCATTTTGCTATAGGATAGGCATGTACAAAAGGGACTATTAACGATTCGTCGGCAAGTATGAGCGCAGTATTTTCTAGATGTCCCTGCTCTTTTTCTATTTCTTGTATTAATGAGATGGCGTGATAGATTTGAGCTGTATTTCCAGCAATACCTGTTACTGTAATAGCTTTTTCGCTTTCAAAATGGTGCGAAGTCGCTATTGCTCCTAGTTTCAATTTTTTTTCGATTTGATCTAAGAAGAAACGGGCATGATTATCTTTATACAATTCATCAACGTCGAAAAGGAAGCGGCCATTCTGCGCTTGTTTGTAGTAGGCTAACACTTCTAATTCGGCGGGCGAGAGTGCCAAAAATCCTGCAAACAAATAGTGATGATTATTTGTAATTTCACGTTCATTTATTCGCTCGGCAGCATCTCTATATATCATCCCCTCATAGCCCATCTTTAATGCTCGTAATTTTTCAATAAAATGTTGTCGAATTTTCTGTAAAGATGCATAAAATTGGAGATACTTATCTTTTGCATTCGCCCCATCTTCATTTAAAAAAACTAATTCTAGTTCTTTAATATTATGAATATTAGAGAAAATAGCTTCGCCGTTGGCCAACTGCCTATCTATTTCGTTGCAGTCGCTTAAAAAGATGGGAGCCCACGAGAGAAAGTATTTAAAGTCGTGGGCATCGCCCTTCATTACCTCGCAGTAGCTTTGGTAAAGATAACAGAGCAGTTCTTCCTCTGGCAACAACGAAAGTTCGCTATGTTGCTCCATAAAGTCATTAATGGTTAAGAAAGTGGGCGAAAAGATGGGTGCCGTTATCTGTTTAGCTATAATTTGTTGAATAAAACGGACCGCGCGCCTATTTGGAAGCACTACTGTCCATTCTTCGGTTGCTATGTTTTGTTCTCCAAGTATTAGCTCTACAACTTTATTAAGAAACGAAGACATTTAGGTAGTTTTTAAATTTTGACTAATGAGAAATAGATTTTAAACCTGTTCGAGTTATTGTTTAAAAATATCTTTTATACCGCCTATGGAGCCCAATAAGTTAGAGGCTTCGTATGGGAGGTAAACGGTTTTGTTATTTTGCCCGCTCGTCATCTCTTTTAATGTTTGGATATATTTTTCGGCCAAAATGAACGATGCGGGGTCTGTTTTCGAAATTTTCATGGCTGCGGCTATCGTTTCCATTGCTTTTGCCTCTGCTTCTGCTTTTAGTATTTTCGAGCGCGCTTCACCTTCTGCTTCCAAAATGAGCGATTGTTTTTGTGCATCTGCTTGGTTTATTCTTGAGGCTTTCTCTCCCTCCGACTGTAATATTGCCGATTGTTTTTCCCCTTCGGCGGTCAGAATCTCCGCACGTTTCTTTCTTTCGGCCTGCATTTGCTGCTCCATGGCAACGCGTACCGACGACGGTGGGGTAATATCTTGCAACTCTACACGGTTCACCTTCACCCCCCACTTGTTGGTGGCATCGTCTAAAACAGTGCGAAGCTTCATATTAATAGTATCTCTAGATGTTAAAGTTTCATCTAACTCTAACTCTCCAATGATATTTCTGAGCGTGGTTTGGGTTAATTTTTCGATGGCATTGGGTAAATTATCAATTTCATAAATGGCTTTTACAGGGTCCATAATCTGAAAATAGAGGAGCGCATTGATCTCCGTTTGTACATTATCTTTGGTAATTACATTCTGTTTCGCAAAATCGTAAACTTGCTCTCTTAAATCTACAATACTACTTGGCTGAAATTTCTGAAACGAAGTGCCATGCGCATCAATCTTGATAGTTCTAACCACTATAGGGCGAACCGTTTCTATAATAGGAATTACAAAATTAACACCCGAGGGAAGCGTTCTGTTATACTTGCCCAGCCTCTCCACTACTAAAGTTTCGCTTTGTCGCACAATTTTTAATCCTATAAATACAATTACTACTGCCAATACGGCTAATGCTATTACTACCCACATAATTACTTTATTTTAACGGTTAATATAATACTTTCTCTGTTCGTTACTACTACGGTGGCACCCTCATCTATGGTTGCTTCATCTTCGGCACGCGCTTGCCAAAAGTCGCCATCTATTTTCACCCGCCCCGCTTTTCTACCTGCAATCGTTTCTACTACCTCTGCCTCTTTTCCAATAAGTGCATCGGCATTGGTGTTCTTTATTTTTTCATTGGCATGAAGGGTTTTCAGAATAAGAGGTCTGATAATAGATAGGCAAAGCAGCGAACCCACGGTAAAAAGGGCAATCTGCCAAGTTAAACTCAATTCAAAATAGGCAGCCACTGCCGAAAACAATGCCCCAATAGAGAAACAAATAACAGCAAAACTAGCCGTAAAAACCTCTATTATTACCAATATTACTGCAATTATTACCCAAATATGCCAATATTCCATCTTTTTTATTTTTTTATAAATAACTGGCAAAGATATAAAATAAAATGGAGCAATCCACAATAATTTACAAGAGATGCGAAGTTTTACAGTGCTAGCATAATGCCATGCCAGATCCTTACACAATCATATACTTCTATTTCTTTTTACATTATCGATTTTTAATGAGTAATAATATTGGGGAAGCATTTAGGGGAGATATAGAAAGGGAATTTTTAGAAGTTCACTATAGGGGATTTCTAAAAATTGCTTTGCCCAGATTTGAGATGAGATATTGAGTAGGTTTTTCTCATTTTTTGAAGAGCATAGCGTGCTATGTGATGATAAAAATGGGGAAAAGATGCCAATATATCGCGCAAAGATGGGTAAAACAGAGATTTTTTGTCCATTTTAATTATTGTTATAAAATCGATGGGGAATTTTTAGAACTCCCCTATATATTAAAAGGTATTTTTTTGCGTTGTGTAAAATAAAAACTAACAACCCATGCTCCAGTTATTAAACAATCCTATCCGTTCTTATTTTTCTTTTCGTGAAGATAGAATAGTATCACTTTATGAACACGCATTCGAGACACAAGAAAAATGGTTTAACTATTTAGTAAGAAACGGTTTGAACACCGCTTTTGGGAAAGATTTCGGGTTTACTCCTAACATGCAATACGAAGCTTTTAAACGGAGCGTTCCTGTTCAGGATTACAATACACTTTTCCCTTATATTCAAAGAGTTATTAAAGGGGAAGACAATGTACTTTGGAATGCTAAAATTCCTTGGGTGGCAAAATCGTCGGGCACTACACAAAACAAGAGCAAGTTTATTCCTGTCTCTAACGAGTCGTTGCATCTCAACAATTTTTTAGCAGCTAAGGATTCGCTTACTTTTTACACAGAGATGTTTCCCGACACTAAACTATTTGCTGGCAAAGCTATTACATTAGGGGGTAGTTTCCAACAGATGGACGGGGAAGCAGCAGTGAAATGTGGCGACATTTCTGCTATCCTTATGGACTGTATGCCTGCATTGGGCGATATGCTGAAAGCTCCTGGCAAAGAGGTATTACTGAATAACAACTGGAACGAGAAACTCAAATTAATTGCACAACACACTGTAAACGAAAATATTACTTCTATTTCCGGGGTTCCTTCATTGATTTTATTGGTATTACAAGAGTTGCTTGTTATGACTGGAAAGCAAGATGTGCTTCAGGTGTGGAGGAATATTGAGGTATTTTTCCATGGGGGTGTAGACTTTGCCCCTTATAAGAAAGAATACGACAAGCTATTCCCCAACAATAGTGTTTTTTACATGAATATGTATAACGCTTCGGAGGGATTTTTTGGTTTTCAGGATCAACGTTGCTGCAACGACTTGCTACTGCTTACCGACCATGGAATTTTTTACGAGTTTATGGAATTTTCGAGCACCACTTCCGATGATGCTAAAGTAATACCGCTACACGAAGTGGAGCTGGGAAAACGATATGCTATTCTAATTACCACCCCCGCTGGCCTGTGGCGCTATATGATTGGCGATACGATAGAATTTACCTCACTACGCCCTTTTAGATACAAGATATGTGGACGTACTACACAGTATATTAATGTGTTTGGAGAGGAACTCATCATTGCTAATGCCGACGACGCACTCGCACACGCCTGCAACAAAACGGGAGCCATTATCAATGAGTATACTGCCGCCCCTATCTTTTTACAAAACAAAGAGAACAAAGGTGGGCACCAATGGGTGATAGAGTTTAGTAAAGAGCCCGAAAACATGGAAGCGTTTCAACAACATTTAGACCACGCCCTTAAAATGGCCAACTCCGATTATGAGGCAAAACGGACAGGAGATCTGATGTTGATTCCCCCTTCAATTGTTCATGCCCCAAAGGGGACTTTCCTAAAGTGGCTAGAAAGTCGCGAAAAACTAGGAGGACAGCATAAAGTGCCACGCCTAAGAAACGACAGAAGCATTATGGAAGAAATACTGCAACTTATTAAATAATAACTACTTTCTATTTTTCTCAGAACAGTTCGCGTGCTGCGTTAATAGCTGCATCCCCTACTTTGTGGCCACTCATCATTTTCGCCACCTCATTTACTCGCTCTTCGTGGGTGAGTACTTTAACGTTGGTGTAGGTCTTATCATCTACAACATCCTTATATACAAAGAAATGATTTTCGCCTTTGGCGGCCACTTGGGGCAAGTGTGTTATTACAATAAGTTGGTGTTTATTGGCCATATCGGCCATCATAAGTGCCGCTTTGCCTGCTATTTCTCCTGATATACCAGTGTCTATCTCGTCGAAAACTACTGTGGGCAACAACGTAGTGGTAGAGATAATGGTTTTCATAGCGAGCATCATCCTCGACTGCTCTCCGCCAGAAGCCACTGTTTCCAATGGTTGCGCCGTTTGTCCCTTGTTAGCAGAAAATAGAAACGTAATCTCGTCGGAACCATCCTCCTTAAAAATATCGCTTTTTGACAAGGCGACTTTAAAAAGACCATCTTCCATTCCTAACTGTGCCATCTTCTTCATCACCTCACTTTCTAAATGTGGAATAACAGCAGAACGCCTCTCCGTTATTTCCTCCGAAAGAGTTCTAATCACCTCATAGTGTGAGTAGTACTCTTTTGTTAAAGAGACGATTTCTTCCTCTATTAAATTGATATGCTCTATTTGAGAACTAAAAGAGGCCGCTTTCTCCATGAGTTGCTCCACCGTTTGAAGTTGATATTTTTGTTGTAATCGATAAATATTATCTAATTTATTTTGAGATAATTGCGCCTCTTCCTCATTCACCTCTCCTACCGAATCTCGATTGGCAATTTCAAAACTCAAATCTTTCAATTCCACTATAATAGCCTCTACTCTATTGGCCCACTCCTCCGCAACTGTATCATAGCTTGCTAACTGTACACAATTTTGTTTCAAACTCTTCATCATACCCAACAGCGACGGTTCACCCTCCTCTATCCAATAACTTGCTTGTTGTATATTGGTTGCTATGGCTTCGGCATTGGCATACAATTTCAACTTATTTTCCAACTCCTCTTGTATTCCCACTTCAAGGCTAGCCTCTGCCAACTCATTAATTTGAAAATTGATATAGTCCTGTTCTTTCTGTAGCGTGGCTAGCGCTTCTTGTTTAACTTTAAGTTTTTTTTCTATCTGCAGATAATGTGATAAGCGCTGTTGATATTGCTGTATGACTTCTGTATGTTGTGCAAACTGATCGAGTAATCCAGTTTTAAACCCTTTTCTTTGAAATAACAGATGACTTTGTTGTGAGTGAATATCAATAAGATGCGATGCTATTGACTTAAGTACCGACAAGGTAACTGGAGTATCATTCACAAACGCCCGCGACTTCCCCATCTGGTTAATTTCCCTTCTCAGCGTGGTTATTTCAGCATAATCTAAATCATTCTCTCGAAAAAAGGGTTCCAATTGTAGATGCTTCAATTGGAAAGTCCCTTCTACAATACACTTCTTGGTATCATCGAATAAGACGTTGGTATCGGCGCGTTGCCCTAATATTAACGAGAGTGCTCCTAATAATATCGATTTTCCAGCACCCGTTTCCCCTGTTATTACATTAAATCCTGCATCGAGTGAAAATTTAACAGAGCGGATAATTGCGTAGTTTTCTATTTGGAGTTCGGTGAGCATTTTTATTTTTCAGCAGATTGATTAATCTCATCATAACGGGAAGCATTCGCAGGATCTACCTGTTTCATGATAGTAATTACTTGTTGTTTCTCGCCAGAAGTTCCGTTCTTGAAGATATTTATAATTTCCTGATATTTAGACTGTACTATTACTTGCACTATAAATAATCCGCTACGTTGCTGAGCTACTTGTTGCAACAACCTGAGGCTTTCCAAAATTGCCGCGCGCCCTACATCTGGCGACTCCTGCATAACATCTAACCCCAAACGGTGGTAGTTGTATAAGAACGTATGGATGTTAGCATAGCTCACATTGGTAAGGTTTTCCATTAACCAGTAACGGTTGTTTTGCCCCGATTCGAACGATTGCCATCCCCCCTCTTTTGCCGATTGGCACGCGCTTACTATAGCTTGACATTTATTGTAATATGGAGCACCACCATTTGGGGAGAAAGTGTCGAAATCGACTGCTAAGAAGAGGTTTAAATAGTATGCAATAATAGAAGTTAGGGTGAGCACATTGCTATTTTCTACAAACTCTAATGGATTACCTTCTGTATAGGTAAATTCTATTTTATTATCTTGAAAATTGAGCACTGTGGTTTTATAATTAGTCTTATAAACAGGACGTTGCAACTGAATAATGGCAGTTCCCGAATAGGTATCGCCACTTTGAGCTGTTAAATTAATAACAATAGAGCACTCTATCCTTTCGTACTGTTTTAAGGTATATTGGCACCATTTTCTATCGTTTACAAATGCCACCAACTCCTGTTGTAAATTATTGAAACGTTCACGGTTAGACCCAGATATTTGTTGGCTATTTATAGAAACCTGGCACTGAAAATCTTGCGCCATTAATCCTAAAGATACTAATAAAAAGAGGGCTATTATATATAGTTTTTTCATAAGACAATGCAAAAAGTTATTAACGCATTAGTTAGTGTGTTATTGTAAACATTAGAGATATTTTTAGAAGTCCCCTATATTTAAATATCGAAAATATTCTCGATATTATGCGTGGTAGTTTTCAGCACCTCCTCTATTGATGTTTCGAGTACGTTAGCAATATGTTCGGCAATGTGCGGAATATAGGCTGGCTCATTTCGCTTTCCTCTAAATGGAACTGGAGCCAAGAATGGGGCATCGGTCTCAAGAGCAATATGTTGCAAGCCTACTTCTTTTACAATATCTTGCAACTTATTTTTCTTAAATGTTACTACTCCGCTTATCCCTAGTAAGAAACCATGATCTACTGCCCATTTAGCCTCTTGTATACCTCCTGAAAAGCAATGCAAAACCCCTTTCAATGGGTGGCTCTTGAATTTAGAAAGTACAGAGAAGGCTTCGTTATAACCATTTCTGATATGAATTGACAAAGGGAAATGACAATCGGCGGCCCAATTGAGTTGCGTCTCGAACGCCACTAACTGCTCGGCTACAAATTGTGTGCTGTGATATAAGTCCATTCCTATTTCTCCAACGCCTACTATTTGAGGATGAGACAGGAAGGTAGCTAATGCATCTAGTTCTTGCTGGTAATTTTCGTTAACATCTGTAGGGTGAAGTCCCGTTAATGGAAATAGATTTTTGGGATATTTGGCTGAAATCTCTAACAAATCGTCCATTGTTTCGAGGTTAACACATGGGAGTATCATTTTTTCCACTCCTGCTCTAACCGCATTTTCTATGGTTGCCTCTAAATCGCTAGGAAAATATTCTCTATAGATGTGTGTATGTGAATCGATATAATACATAACTTTATTCAAACAGTGATTCTATGGTACTCTCAAATTTTTTCACAATAAAGTTTCTTCTTAACTTCAGTGTTGGTGTTAATTCTCCAGAATCTGGCGACCAAGGGTAGCCAATGAGTTTAAATCTTTTTATTTGCTCTGTTGCCCCTAAAAATTTATTATATTTCGCTACTACCCTTGAGTACTTTTGCAGCACTAACTGATGAGTAACCATCTCTTCGTTAGTAGTATACGAAACGCCTTTTACTTTACAGTACGATCGGAGCGTTGCAAACTCGGGCACTATTAATGCCGCGGCATAAGGTTTATTCTCCCCAAGCACTATAATATTATCGATAAGAGGGTCTTCCGAGAATCTATTTTCTACCAACGATGGGACGATATATTTTCCGAAGGCCGTTTTAAAGAGTTCTTTTTTACGCCCGGTTATTCTGAGTTGTCCTTCAGCTTCAAAGGCTCCTAAATCGCCGGTAAAGAACCATCCATCTTTATCAATAGCTTCACGTGTCTGTTCTTCATCTTTAAAATACCCTTTCATAACACATTTACTACGTGTTAAAATTTCACCATCTTCGTTAATTTTAACTTGCACTCCTGGTAACGGCGGCCCTACTGTTCCTATTTTAATACCATCTTTAAAGAAATTCGACACCGCAATAACTGGTGCTGTTTCGGTAAGTCCGTACCCTTCGAGCACAGGCACTTCCATGGCCCAAAATATTTTACAAATTACTGGCGAGATGGCTGCTCCACCCGAAACCACCACATTGAGTCGTCCTCCGAGTGCCTCCTTCCATTTCCGCAATACCAGCTTGCGCGCTATCTTCAGTTTGGTTCTATAGCACCACGAGGTTCCAGAAAGTTCATATTCTAATGCTACTTTATTGGCCCAGAAGAAAAGTCTTTTTTTGATACCCGTTTGTTTATGCCCCACTGCTATAATGCGATCGTAGAACTTCTCTAACAAGCGCGGCACCGATGTGAAGATGTCTGGACGAACCTCTTTCAAATTATCGGCAATTGTGGCCATGCTTTCGGCATAGTAAATCCCTACGCCTAGGTAGTGCCACGTATAGGTCATCATTCTTTCATAAACATGACAAAGAGGAAGATAACTCAACACTTTACTATCGGGTTGCACAGGAACAATGGGGGCAACCCCCTTTACATTTTCTAAAATATTTTCGTGCGATAACATTACCCCTTTCGGCTGCTTGGTGGTTCCAGAAGTGTAAATTAAGGTTACAATATCTTGAGGAACTATGCTTGCTTTTATCTCCTCTAAGTATGAAGGGCTCGGATTGGCAATTCCCAATTCTATCACTTCATTTAAGTGCTTATAACCTCTTAAATTTCTGAATGTAAAAACATTATCTTGCAAAGCGGGGATTGTAGAGAGTATCGATTCTATTTTACGCAACAGTTCCCACCCCGATACAAACACCATCTTCACCTCCGCATGATTAAGGATATGCTCATAGTCTTCGTGGCTAATTGTGGGATATATAGATACATGGATTGCTCCTAACTGATGGAGGGCCATGTCTAAAAAATTCCACTCAGGTCGGTTATTGGTAATAGAGGCTATTCTGTCGCCCTTCCTTACCCCTAGCTGCATGAGCCCATACGAGATATGGTTTACTTTCTCTATATATTGTTGCGTTGAATAATAGGTCCACACTCCATTTTCCTTAGCCACAAGGGCATCTTTTCGGGGAAATTTTTCTTGGTAATGTGTTAGCAGGTCAAATATTCTGGTAACTTTCATTTCTCTTATTTAAGTTCTACACTACCCTCGCCTAAGAGTGTGTCGTCTGAATAAATTTGCACCCAATATCTCCCTTTAATCGCTTTATCGCCATCTTTTAAATCCCACTTCATGGTTACTGTTTCGGCAGCTCCGTTATAATTTACCACACTTTTGGCAGTATATTGTAACTTTGTTCCGTTGTGCATAAACGAATAGCCATCGCCAGAACCTTGCATTAACACTTTCCCTGTTTCTGGAACAGAAATACGGCAATATACATTGATAGGACCAGCAGGAATGAGTGGGTTTTCGCTTAAAATAAAAGTGGTTTTTATAGCGTCTACTCTAGCAGCGCGCTCTGTAATCACCTCTTCTTTATCTTTATTTTTGTACATTACGCCACGCAATGCCACGTTGTATGCCTTAAAAACAGCCGCACCACTAATTTTGGTATTTAATTCCTCTTTCTCTTGTTGAAGATTTTGCGACTCTTGACGCGACTGCGCCAACGATGCTTTCACCTCGGTATTCTCCTCTTTCAGCAATTTATTCTCCGTATATAACTGATCGATTTCTGCAACATACTCTTTGGCTATACCTTGTAAACGCTCTAACTGACGTTTCACTTTTTTATAATCTGCCTGCGAATTGATTAATTTCTTAATTTCGGCTGCATTGGCCAAAATAATACTGTCTTTCTCTGTCAGTTGCTCCGATAATTCACCATACTCTACTTTAATAGATTCGTGATGAAATATTAAAGAGTCTAATTCCGAAGTGAGGGCCTCTTTCGCTAATTCTGTTTTTATATACTCTTTATTGAACACTGGCTTCGCAAAGTACCCAAAATAAAGGGTAGTTCCGAAAAAGACCATCGTTAGGAGCGATAAAAGTATAACCCATTTTTTCAGAGGGTTGTTATTTTTTTCTGATTGAATTGCAACGTCTGTACTCATAATTCTATTTATTTTTGTTATTGACTTCTTGAAACGTAAAAAAAGGGGAAAATTATATTTACTAAGTGATATTTAAATTCTATTT
>CAYJOY010000002.1:26428-32109 GCA_964371885.1 uncultured Lentimicrobiaceae bacterium
AAAAACGGGAAGAATATATCTTCTTTGTTTTCGAATACAATTTCCGACAAAATAGTTTTTTCCATTTTATCAATTTCGGTATACACCTCTTTTAACTTATCGTTATTATTTGCGCGGAAATAGGTGCCACCGGTCTCTTCTGCAACCAGTTTTAAAAGAGCTTCATCTATTTCAGTATCTACATAAACGGGTCCTCTAGGTGTTGGAAACGGGGCCTGACCGTTGGTTCCTGCACCGATAGTATACACTTTTATCTTTTGGTTTTTGGCAATTTCCGCGGCCGAACTCGGGTCTATATAGCCCTGGTTATTCACTCCATCGGAAAGGAGAATAATAATTTTACTTTTAGCTTTACTGTCTCTTAATCTGTTAATAGCCGTACCTAATCCGTCGCCAATTGCAGTACCATCCTCTATGACATCGAACTTTGTTTGCTCTAACAATGCCAATAGGGTTTCGTGGTCGCTGGTTACAGGACATTGTGTATATGCCTCGCCGGCATAAAGCACTAAACCTATCCTATCGGTAGGGCGCCCCTCTATAAACTCCATCGCCACTTGCTTACAAGCCTCTAATCGGTTGGGTTTAAAATCCATACACTTCATCGAACCCGAAACATCGATTGCCAGTACAATATCTACCCCCTCTATTTCTATATTATTTTTTGTATGCGAGCTTTGGGGTTGCGCTAATGCTATTACCAGGAAGAGGAAGGCCGTAGCACGAAAAACATCGGGAAGCCAACGCAAATACACGCGCCAACTTTTAGGAGCCTTCGCCATCTGCGATGTGCTAGGAATAACAAACGATGTACGAAACTGGCGATGCTTCCAAATGCGCCATCCAAAGATAGGCAATAACAACAATAACAACCAAAAATAATAAGGATGCAAAAACTCTAAATCTTTAAGATATAATAACATGTTAGACATTGGCTAGTTCTTTTTTGAGGTGGATGTTGTGTTAATCTCTTTTGTTTTCTCTACAAAGTGTTGTATCGTTTTAAACGCAGTGTTGTGTTCATCTGGCAATGGATCACATTTCGCAAATTTCACAAGGTCAGACAACTCTAATGTGTTTTTTAATTGCGGCACCACCGACGACTCTAATTCTAAAACATTCAATGCCTCTAAAATCTCCGAAGTGGTCATCTCCATAGCATACACCTCCCACCTATCTTCCATATAGGTTCTCAATATGTCGGTGAGTTCCGAATAGTATGCCTTTACCTTACCTTGCTCCCAAAGTTTCTTATTTTTAAGCTGTTGCAACGCCTTCAACGCTTTCACGTCTGCTTTAACTTTTGGTTTTTGTTTCACTACCACCTTCGCCTTTTGCTTTGCCATTCGTTTTTTATATCTTATTATAAGGTAAATAACTATTGCAATTAAAATTATGAAAATTAAGATAATAGGATAGTATTTCTGAATATAGAGCCACAATTCGTGCATGGTAAAAGGGGTATTTACATTCTCCTTTATATCTTTTATGGCTGCGGTCGTGTCTACAGGAAAAGTAGTTACATGGAATTGGATGGCGTTAGACTGCGCTAATAGATTGGAGTCTAGCCCAAGAATTGGAACAGATGGAAACACGTAACTACCTGAATCGAAAGCGGTAATGGTTATGATTTGCGTATATTTGGCAATGTTGTCGAGGTATTGTGTATCTATTTTAGAACTTTCAATCCACTCGTAGGGAACTTCCTGCGCTGTGAATAGCTCTTGGTTAATGGTTGGAATAATAATAGGGACTTCCTTGGCTACCGTTGCTGTAATTTGAATGGGGAGATGGTCTCCGATTAAGATATTGTTCGAATCGACAGAAAGTTGCACTTGAGGGGTTTGTCCAAAACTCCACTGAATTAAGAGTAGAAAAACTAAAGGAATTAATCGTAACTGTTTCATTTCTATTTACTAAATACCAAAGAGAATACAACGTTAAACAAGCAAAAATATTATATATAGATGTATTATCTTCAATCACACCAAAATAGACACTGTATATTTTTTAGTAAGCATGAACGCTACTACTTGCAGATGGAAGATAATTAACCCCCACCCAACATATTTGAAGGGAGAGGAAAGCGATGATGAGGATAGTTATAGCTATCTTTTTACGGTGTGGAAATTCCTTTTGCAAATAGTAGTACATGAAATAGCAGAGCCATGTAGCCAATGCCCACGTCTCTTTGGGGTCCCAGCTCCAGAAGGTGCCCCACGCCTCTTTCGCCCACAGCGAACCCACTATCATCCCGATTCCTAGGCCTACTATGCCAATGAGTACCAAGTGATTAATAATGGGGAAAATTTTGTCGTTATTCTTAAATAGATAAGCAATTCCCAACACAAAACTCCCGCCCATAAAGGCGTACGCCAACATGTAAATGGCGACATGTGGAATAAAGTAGGGCGACTGCAAAGCAGGCATTAACTCTTTTGAATGCATCTCGGGCTTTAGTATATTTATGAGAATAAACACCGTCGACAATACTGTTCCGTAGGCAATTACATATTTGTACTTCCAAACGCTGTACGTAAAAAGGGCAGCAACAGGCATAAAAAACGAAAACCAAAGTCGCGTCTCGCCCATGGTCTTAAAGGGGGGGCGCTCAATCGAAATCCAGAAACCCACAATAAACAAGGCCAACACGGCTATTTGTGCCGTAGTAAAGCCTATACACCATTTGGTATCATTCTTAATAAAGATGGAAAAAGTGGCCGCTAATCCGAAAATTATTGAAGCCATTCCAAAAAAGAGAAAAGTATCCCAGTTCATTTTTAGCTCTTAGTAGCAACAAGTTGCAGATTCATAACTCATTTTTTTTGTAGTGGTTACACTTTTCGCATCTCGCCTAAATAGGGAAATAAGCAATCCCAACATCATGATAAGCAGTCCAGAATAGGTAATTATTTTCCATCTCTGATAATTAAGTTGCAAAGTTACGAGATAATCGTCTCCCACCTTTTTGTAGTCGTTTAAGTAGATGTCGTAACCGCGATGCGATAGCGGGTGATTTACCATCAATATTTCATCAAAAACTTTTTCGCCATCGGTTATTGTTAAAGTGGCTATAAACGTTTTTACGCTCCCAGTTTCGTAATGATACACCTCAAAATCTTTTAAAAGGATAGAAAAAGGGATTGTTCCTACTACATTCTTATCGTTAAACACTTTGTTTTCTGCTCTTTGCGAAGTAACTACAGTTCTGTATTTCGATTCATCGGGGGCACCCCAAAAGCTTCCTATAAGCACTAAAAGCCCCCCTACTAACAATAAATGGCTACTCCACTTTCTGCCCATTCTCTTCATTTCTAGCAACGGAATTGTAAGAACAACCGTTAAAAGTGCCATTGGGAGAACAAAAATCCACGACGTACTCCATTGAAATAGCCCTAGATTAACCAAAACTGTGTTTCTTTCTACACTTTCTTCAATAGACAATTGTGGCGTTATACCCAAAATTATGAGGTTAAAGGTAACCATTCCCAATGTTGCCAAGGGGGTTTTCTTGTCTAACAAAAAAGAATAGAGAGAGAAGGTATCAAATTTTCTCAACAAAAGAATAGTGAGAAGTGAGAGTAATAAAATGAGGGCATTGCATGGGAATTTAAAAAGAGAGACCTCAATATTGGAAAGGAAAAGTTGCAGTACTACGCCAAGTAGATAGATGAATAAATAGTGAATATTTTTTATTTTTAACATTTCTTATGAAAGGGGCTTCTAAAAATTGCTTTGCCCAGATTTGAGATGATATATTGAGTAGATTTTTCTCATTTTTTGAGGAGTATAGCATGCTATATGATGATAAAAATGGGGAAAAGATGCCGATATATCGCTCAAAGGTGGGTAAAACAGAGATTTTTTGTCCATATTAATTATTGTTATAAAATCGATGGGAATTATTAGATGTCCCCTAAACCTTATCAACTGGCAAAAATAGCGTTTTTTACGCTCCATTGGTCGTATTTCAATTAATAAACGTATTTTTCATCATAATTTACAAATCATAATAAAATAAAAAAAAGAGAGTTACCTACTTATTATTTCAGTTAAAAAATAGAAGATGAAAAAAGGAATCCGTTATCTTGTTAACCTACTATCTATTATTGCCTTATTACTAATAGTTGCTGTTCAGCGCGATGGCACTATTTTAGGGAACTCGGTTAGCGATTCTGCTAAGGATGAAATAGTAGAAGAGACAACGACGAGCAAGGTGGAGCAAGAATTAGAAAATGGGGTAATTGCGTACAATTCTATCCATTTCCCCGATCAATTATATGCATACGCTGGTTACATTCCTGTAATTATTAAAGTAAAAGACGATATTATTATTGAAGTAGCTTTGGGTAACCACAACGAAACTCCGAGTTTTATTAATCATGTTTTGAAACATAATCCTCTTAGTCAATGGGAAAATAAAACGTTGAAAGAGGCAGCCGAAATACCGTTCGACGCAGTTTCTGGGGCCACATTAAGTTCGGTAGCAATTAACGAAAATTTACATAAAGTAATTGCTTATGCCGATAATGCTCAGGTTACCAGTACCAAAAGTCATCTAAAAATCAGTTCTATTGCGGCCATCCTCGTAATCATATTTGGGGTATTTCTCCTCTTTTATAAATCGAAAAACAGGTGGATAAGAATTATTTATCTCATTTTAAATGTTTCGGTAATAGGGTTTTGGTGTGGATCATTCCTCTCTTTAGCTTTATTAGTAAATTGGCTTTCTAGTGGCACCAATATTCTTATTTCTATTGTTCCGTTTCTGTTATTAGTAATTACTATTTTGGCGCCGTTGTTCAAGAGAAAAGAGGCGTACTGTCGGTTATTCTGCCCTATGGGAGCGATGCAAGAGTTAATGTGGAAAATATGCCCGAAACGTTTTTCTCTTAAAATTCCTAAAAAAATTGCGAAACCGTTAAGCTATCTCAACGATGTAATATTAGCAGTATTATTACTCTTAATGTGGGCAGGGGTTGCTTTTCATTTAATGGATTATGAATTATTTTCTATCTTCTTATTTCACAATGCATCACCAATAATAGTAATACTTGGAAGTGTTTTCATACTCCTTTCTGCTATCATTCGCCGCCCCTACTGTACCTTTGTTTGTCCAACTGGTGCGCTTCTCAGTTTATCGCAGCGTTAAAAGCATCTATTTTAGCCCACTTTCTTGAAGAATATCGCCCATTATCTCTTCCGAAGCTTCATAAACAGCATACTCATCTTTTTCCGATTTTCCCATCGATACATTAGGGTTGCGAAACTCCATTTTACTAGCAATCAGCTCTTTTGCCGAAAGATGCATTTGGGTACATTGGGTAGCATCTGCTATCTCTTTCCAATTTTTATTATTAACGCCACTCCCTACTAATATCTGAATTCGACCGTCTGCTCTTTCAATGATTTCTCGCAATATACCCTTCCCTTCGCTGGCGGTATTATGCAGGCCTGAGGTAAGAATACGGGTGCAACCTGATAAAATGATGGTTTCTAGTGCTTGTTCCCAATCGCTACACATATCAAAAGCACGGTGAAAAACCACCTCCATATCTCCTGCTAACTGTACTATTTGCAACAGTTTATCGCTATCAACAGTACCTGTTGGGTGGAGAAAACCTACAACAACACCAGTTGCTCCCAACGCTTTGCATAATACAACATCGTTGCATATTAGT
>CAYJOY010000002.1:32119-33597 GCA_964371885.1 uncultured Lentimicrobiaceae bacterium
ATAAAAAATCGCCACTTCGTGGGCGAACAAGCACTTGAGTGTTTATCTTCAACTTCTGCGTGCAATATTTTATAAGAGAAGCACTTGGAGTAACGCCACCTTCACTTAAGGCAGCACAAAGTTCAATACGTTGCGCACCTGCTTGAGATGCTTTTATGGCTGAATTGATGGAATCGACCGCTATTTCAAAAATCATTTTAACAAATTTTAAGATATAATAATTATTGGGTGCAAAAATAATCTTTTATTTGTTTTGCATACATTTGTTGAATATTTTACTTTAGAAAATGTAAAATAAGCTCCATTTTTAACACCTCTACAGTTTCTGAACAAACTGAAATGAATGACTACTATTGTTGAAAGGATTTGATATTAATGCTAGGGTTTAGCAATTTAAGGGTTTTTAGTGGAGCGTACGAGAGTCGAACTCGTGACCTTTAGACTGCCAGTCTAACACTCTAGCCAACTGAGCTAACGCCCCTTAAAAACAAGTGGCAAAGATACATCTTTTTTTTATATATTTTCAACTTTACAATACGATTATTATTTATTTTTGCGACATGGAAGAAAAAACTACATTTAGGCACCTCATCCCTATTCAAATTCGATTAAACGACATCGATATATTGGGGCACGTAAACAACAGTAACATTATGGAATACTTTGATTTAGGAAAGCTAACCTATCTTAAAGAGTTGGGAATTCTGAACACGCTCAATCATGTAAACATGTGGGTAATTGTCCATTTTGATGTCGATTTTCACCAACAGATTTTCCAAGATGATACTATTTTTGTAGGTACGCGCGCTGTTAAAATAGGAAAAAGGAGTATGGAAATAGAGCAAAAAGTGCTTTCTCATGATGGCATTGCCAAATGCACATGCCGTACCATTATGTGTTGTTACGATGCTGATAGAAAATGCTCAATGGAAATACCCGAATGGGCCATATTAATCATCAACGATAGCATTAACGATACCGATAATTTGTTAACGTAGCTGCCAATCCTCAATTTTCATATCGTCGCCATGCATAATTGCGAGGTAGTTTTCATATCTCGCCTCCGATATTTCGTTTCTCTCTACCGCCTCCTTCACTTTACAGTTGGGCTCATGTAGGTGCAAACAGTTATTGAAGCGGCATTGGTTGTTATATTTTCTAATTTCTGGAAAATAGTCGCGGATTTCTTCTTTAGTGTATTGTATCAAACCAAACTCTTTAATCCCAGGAGAATCTATCAGAAAGCCACCTCCACTTAGTGGAAACATTTGCACGAAGGTGGTGGTATGTTTTCCTTTCGAATGATACTTTGAGATGTCGCCCACTTTTAGCTGTAGCGATGGTTCTACCGCATTTACAATTGCCGATTTTCCAACGCCTGAGTGCCCTGAGAAGAAGGAGGTTTTCCCTTCCATCATCCCCCTCAGTTGTTCTACCCCCTCGCCAGACACCGCCGAAGTGCGTAGTGTTTCATAACC
>CAYJOY010000003.1:0-8622 GCA_964371885.1 uncultured Lentimicrobiaceae bacterium
AAAAATCGGGAATTACACAATATAGACTATGGCAGCATCGGGGAGACGGTTACGATAGTAGTAGTGCTTTCTCATTGTTAAAATGTTCATAAACAAGACTGTTCTGTATACATATTTATATAATTGCTAAAATGTGCAATATTTATATCTATTTTTATTAATAATTCTGCATGTCGTTTAAAAAAATTACTATTTTCGCGTGTTCAAAAATAGAATTATTATCAGTATGAAAAAACACAAATTACTCTTATCGTCGGCGCAATTGCCTAAACGGTGGCTTATGATTCTTTGCGTGTTCTTTGCTATAGGACAGGCATCTGCACAAGAAAACACAGCAACGCCTCCCCCTTTATGGGAGCAATATCCTATGGAGGTGAACATTTCGACGGGTCTTATGCCCGATATTTTCAGATACGACAATTACGATCACGGCTATGTTTATCCATACAACCCTCAAAACATAGAAACCTACAACACTTTCTATAGCCCGTCGTTCAATGCTACCTTATCTTTTAAAATTAACAAGTGGTTAGCCTTTGGTGTTTACTACTCCACGGGGGTAGTTACCAGAAAAAGTGTATACACTTACGATCTTTCCACCGCACTAACAGAGCGTGTTATGTATCACGGTATTACTCCTCAAATGCGCGTAGACTGGTTAAATAGGAAGTTTGTTACCCTTTATTCGGCGGCGGCACTTGGGCTCAAAGTGAATCATAACAGAGCTGTAGTCGACAATGTTGTTCATCACGATCTCAGTTTTAGGGTGTTTGGCGACCTCACCCTTATGGGTATTAAAGTGGGGAGACGCTGGTACGGACTCGCGGAGGTGTCGGTAGCTAACGCAGGATTCTTTAAAATGGGTGTAGGATATAGATTTAATTGTAAAAACAGATAAAAAGAATAACAATGAGATATTTAAAACTATTAGCTTTTTTAATAACATCAACTTTATTGATGAACTCGTGTGTTGAACCAGTAGACGAGAGGATAACCGTTGATTTTGCTAACAATGTAGTATCGGAGATGATGCGCGACGAAATTATCCCGAGCGTACATTTTTTTGAATGGGCCTATATTACCAACGAGTGGCTTTTAGCCGCCGATGATGAGGTAACCCAAAGCAAATTAGAATATGTGTTTTTTCAAGATATCCCACCTATATTACATAACGATGGAACCATTGAAATATATCTGAATTACCCAGGATACCGAATGTTTATTAACACCAATCACCATACTATGGATCAACCTCAAGCCGAATGGCTTATCTCTTTTTCTAATACATTTCACAACGTTTATAAAGTTACTTTTTCAGACGACAATGTGTGGGATATAGCAAAATTAGATCCAGAAGAGACAGCAACCTATACGTTACAAATAACCTCGAGAGCTCTAGGTGATTATTGGGTAATGGGCAGCGGCAAAATGGAAAAAGAGATGGCTAATTCACCAGTAGTTGGAGAAACATTTTTAATTACAGAACCCCTTTATGTACAGGGAAGATGCCATTATGATGGCTCAACTTACTACCACGATGCTACTCGATTGGTGGAAGGGAAAATGGATGTTCAGTTACACTCTGAAAGTGGTATTATTGAAGGCGATGATATTAATGTCACCTTCTCCCCTGACAATTCTTATAATTCGTGGGGTAGTAAAAAATCAGAGCCTGAAATGGGCTATTACTATTCAACAACTGCTGAGATTACCTTCCGCGGCATCACCATGCAATACAGTGCAAACTACTGGTATTAGAGAAACTTTACGAGTACGTTCTTATCCCTAGAGTTATGAAGCTTGTTCTCATTATTGTTACGCTATGTCTGTGCATAAACCCCCTTTTCGCGCAGCATAGTAAAAAGGAAAAAGAGATTCGTCAACTAATAGAAACCCAAAGTTATATTGCCCTAAACCAATTAACATCCAAAGAGAAAGAGAAGCTTTCGCCAGTTTCTCTCTTAATGATTGAGGCGATTGTGGGGAGTAAGTTTAACCGCTATCAAGAAAGTTGTACTGCTATAGAAACGTTGCTGAATGCACATAGTGCCCAACTTAAAGAGGAAGAGATTTCATTTTTGTATTCTTTGCTCATGGCCAATTTATCGTATATGGGCGAGTTTACCCAAGCGTATGATATGTTTAAGCGTTTAGCACCCGACGATGGTGCAACGCTAAGCTACTACCAAATGCGTAAAGATGCGCCACCTTTCGAAGTAATACCTCCTAAAAAAGAGGTTGCGATTCCTTTCTCTAATCAAGAAATGGGGAAAGGTACCCACATTGTGATAGAAGGAACTGTGAATGGGACAACCGACTCTTTTATTTTTGACACAGGGTGTAATGAGTTTAATTTTGTATCGGAAGAATTTGCAGAAAAACATCATCTTACCGTTATTTTCGACTCTATCAGCACAGTAGGGTCAACGGGTGCCGAAAATTTTTGTAAAATTGCGGTGGCAGAAGAGATGACGTTTGGCGACTTTATTCTTAAAAATCCCCTCTTTTTGGTATACGATGAGTTGGGCCTTCCTGACTCTATCACATTACTTCCCGTATTAGGAACCACGGTGATAGAAGCGTTTGGTGAAGTACAGTTTTTAAGAGATGAACAATTAATGGTAATCCCTCAACAAAGAACCGCCATTCCCTCTTGTGGTCAAAATCTGTTTTTAGATGATAGCTATTTCCTTTCATTAGAGGTGAAAGGGGAAAAAGCGATCATGCTTTTTGATACGGGTAATGCCAAAACAGACCTAAATGCTCTCTTCTATAATGCAAATTCAAAATGGGTCAATGGTGTAGGCACCATCGATTCGGTTAAGGTGGGAGGCTTCGGGAAGGTAGAGCACTACAAAGTATTTACCTTGCCAAAAATGGAATTGTCTGTATGTGGCAATCGTACTACGCTTACCAAAACAGCAGTGATGCGAGAATCTTACAGAAGCAAGCCTTACGTTATGGGATCTTTAGGAGCAGATTTTTTTACCGCCTACCAGAAGGTAATCATCAATTTCACCGATATGTTTGTCATTGCGGAGTAATAAATAAGAACCACTGTATGAAGTTAAAAAACATAGAAATAACTGAGGTAGCGCGCGCTTTTGCGATTATTAATTCGGCGCGGCAACATTTAAAAGATCAAGGGATTGATCAGTGGCAAGATGGGTATCCAGATTATGCTTGCATAGAGATGGATGCGAAACGCAAAGTAGGGTATTTCATGGTTGTAGAAGAAGAAATTGTTGGATACATCTGCATTGATTTCGATGGCGAACCCGACTATAATACCATTGATGGAGCTTGGGAGAAAGAGGAGCCATTTGTTGTAGTACACCGCATGGCGATGACCGATAGCGCGCGAGGGAAAAACATTTCCGATAGGGTGCTGAAAGCGGTGGAGGAAATGAGTATCCGAAAAGGGGTGCATTATTTTAGAGTAGATACCGATAGTGGAAATCTTAAAATGCAGCACATCCTGCAAAAAAATGGGTTCACCTACAGAGGGATTATCACCTTTGACAACACCCCAAAATTAGCATACGATAAATCTTTTTAAAGAATCATAAGAATAATATTATGGATATAAGAAAAATGGATTTTAGCAAAGTGTATCCTTTGTATGTGGCGAAGGCAGAGAAAAAAGGGCGAACCGTAGATGAAGTGAATGAAGTAATTTGCTGGTTAACGGGTTATACAGTAGAGCAATTGCAAGCTATGGCAAATGAATCAATGGACTTTGAATCTTTTTTCGATAAAGCACCTTCAATGCATCCCAATAGAGTGCTCATTACAGGTTCGGTTTGTGGTGTTAAATTAGCTGAAATTCAAGACCCTTTTATGAAAGAGGTGCGCTACCTAGACAAACTCATTGACGAGTTAGCGAAGGGAAAAGCGATGGAGAAAATATTGAGAAAATAAATCGCAATATTTGGGTTGTTTTATTGAACGCAAATCGTTATTTTCGCGCCTTATTTTTCGAATATGATGGAGCCTATAAATTATACTAGAATTGAGCAAGCTATCAAGTTTTTGATACAGCATTATAAACAGCAACCCTCCTTAGAAGAGATTGCTGACCATGTGGGAATGAGCAAGTTTCATTTTCAACGTGTTTTTACGGAGTGGGCGGGTGTTACCCCAAAGCAGTTTGTAGAGCACCTCACGGTAGAAGCGTTAAAGGGGGAGATTAGAAAAACCCGTAACCTGATAGAGGCGAGCGAGAATGTGGGCTTATCTGCGCAATCGCGTGCGTACGACTTAATGGTTAAATTGGAAGCAATGACGCCCGGCGAGTATAAAGCCATGGGTAAGAATTTGTCGATTACTTACGGTGTAGCCCCTAGCCCTTTTGGCGAAACTTTTGTAGCCACTACCCCGCGCGGCGTGTGTGCCATTGAATTTGTAGACAACGATTTGGGAGCGGTATTGCACAGTGTACAAGCACAATGGGAAGCAGCCACTTTCTTGCGTTGCGATGAGACAATTAAAGAGATAGTAGATCAGATATTTGTAAAAAATGACCGTACATTGAATCTCTTACTAAAAGGGAGTCCTTTCCAGGTGAAGGTGTGGCGCGCCTTGCTCTCTATCCCGAGTGGGAATATTGCTAGCTACGCTGAGGTGGCCAAGATGGTGGAGATGGACCGTGCTGTGCGCGCCGTAGCATCAGCAGTGGCTAAGAATCCTATCGGCTATATTATCCCTTGCCATAGAGTAATTAGGAGCGAAGGGGCTGTAGGGCAATATCACTGGCGCCCTGAACGGAAACAAGCCATCATAGGATGGGAATTACAGCAAAATAACAACAAAAATACATAACCATGAGTGTAGTAGTAATATTTGAAGTGAAGCCCACCAAAGAGGGGAAGGCTGAATACCTAGAAATAGCAAGGGTGTTGAAAGAAGAGTTGATGAAAGCAGAAGGGCTCATACATGCGGAGCGTTTTGAGAGTTTGGTGGAAGAGGGTAAATTGCTAAGTTTGAGTATCTGGAAAGATATGGCAAGCATTGATGCATGGCGTAACAATACGATGCATCGCGCGGGGCAGATGAAAGGATTTTCGCAACTATTCGAAAGCTATACTATACGCGTAGCCGACGTCGTGCGCGAGTATGGATTAAAAGATAGGGGTGAAGCTCCCGCCGATTCAGAGCTAGGAAAATCGTAAGGGAGACTTCAAATCATTTCCCATCGATTTTATTGCAGAAATTAAAGTGAACAAAAAATCTCAATTTTATCCATTTTTGACGATGTATTATTAGTTGAATTTGTACGATATATTCATTGTTAAAAAAAACTATTACTTTTGCACGCCCATTTTAGGGGTGTAATTATTTCAGTAAAAATTAAACAAAAAAAAGATAAGTTATGGCAAATCAACTGTTAGCAGGTAAACGTGGAATTATTTTTGGCGCATTAAACGAAGACTCTATTGCATGGAAAGTGGCAGTACGCGCCGTTGAAGAGGGGGCTACCATTACTTTAACCAATACGCCATTGGCACTTCGCATGGGCGATACCGACCAACTGGCGGCAAAACTCAACACTGTTGTTATACCTGCCGATGCCACTAGTGTTGAAGACCTTGAGAAGGTGTATAACGAATCGATAGCGCACTTAGGTGGTAAAATTGATTTTGTGCTTCACTCTATTGGAATGTCGCCAAATGTAAGAAAGAAACGTACTTACGACAACTTAGACTACAATTTGCTCAATACCACTTTAGATGTTTCTGCTATCTCTTTTCACAAGGTGATACAAGTAGCTCGTCACCTCGATGCTATTGCAGAAGGAGGTTCTATTGTAGCACTTTCGTACGTGGCAGCGCAACGCTCATTCTTTGGTTACAACGACATGGCCGATGCTAAAGCACTATTGGAGTCAATCGCCCGTAGCTTTGGATATATTTATGGCCGTTCAAAAGGGGTGCGTATCAATACCATATCACAATCGCCAACCTTTACCACGGCTGGAAAAGGGATTAAAGATTTTGATAAATTGACCGACTTTGCCGATAAAATGTCGCCACTAGGTAACGCTTCTGGCGATGAGTGTGCCGACTACTGTATTGTAATGTTTTCAGATCTTACCAAAAAGGTAACTATGCAAAACTTATTTCACGATGGCGGTTTCTCGAACATGGGGATGAGCCTACGCGCCATGAACCAATACGAGAAAGGGCTCGAAGAATACCTCGACGAAGAGGGTAATGTAATTTATGGATAAGCATTATTAGGAAAATGTTTTATAAAATTATTCACCTTAAATGTTAGAAAAATGGATGTTTTACAACTCGCCACACAGTGGGCTAAAGCGGAGGTTTTCTCCTCTAAATTTTTTATCGTAGCGGCTGTGCTTTTCATTGCTGCTTCCATCGGATTTTGGCAACTTGGAAAGTCAGACCTTGCAAAATCGTTTATTGTCCCTACATTGGTCTGCGGGCTCATGGTGCTTACCATTGGAGTCGGGTTGGTGTATAACAACCAAACCCGTGTAAAAGCATTTGCTGAAGCATATCATGAAAACAAAGAGGCATTTGTTGCGTCGGAGATAGAAAGGACAGAAGGGACTATTGCACAAACCGAACGAACCATATTTGTGATAATCCCTATTATGATTATGGTGGCGGCACTACTCATTATATTTGTAGATAAACCCGCTTGGCGCGCTTCAACCATTACCGCTATTGCCATGCTAATAGTGCTCTTGCTTGTAGATAGCAACTCTCATTCTCGAATTGTAACCTATCACAAAGAACTTACGAGTATGGGCAACACCTCGGTAGAACAGCCAGGATAATGGCTTAGAGGATATTACGCAGTTGATTGCCAATGCAATGTTTTTATCATATCCCAAAATTGAGATACGAAAGTTGGGTACTATTCTTTTTTAAAGAGCCTAATACTAAGTGGGTCTTCTGAAAAACGGGAAAACCCTTTTACTTCAAGATAATGTTCAGATAAGGTAGTGATTGTAAAATGAGCGTTATGCATGGTATCGTTCACTACAAATTCGGTTGTTATTACACCATGTGGGTCAAAATCGATAGTGTAGGTACCGTATAATAGCGACCCCTCTATATTATGAATAATGGTGCCATTTTTCTCAAAATCAACATCCCAGTATTCGAAAGTTTCTTCAATAGGAAACGATGTTCCTTGGTAGATGTTGGAGTAAGAATCTACTTCCCAACGTCCTATAAGTTTCTTTTCTTGCGCTTTTTCACAAGAGGTTAGCATGATGAATAAAGAGATAGCAACTAGCAAAAGTTTTTTCATTGTATAAATTAAAAAAATAGTTAATCCTCATAATCTATTAGAGCTCAATTCAAAGGAGAGGATTTTTACTTTGAAGAAAGTTTTTGAATTTGGGTCGCGAAATTACAGAAAAATGGACACATAAGTTGAGGATAAGAAAATAAATTTTTTGAGAGAAATGATGGCGAACTCATTCCGATACTGATAGTCTATATTTTTAGCGATGGGAAGCAAATTGTATTGGTAAACGCACTTAGTGGGCTCGCCGACGTGAAAGTAATCATGTATTTATCGGCCGTAACCTACTTCCTGATTGCAATACCTGCAGGCTATTTCTTTGGATTTATAGTAGATATGAAAATAGCAGGAATTTGGTTGGCCTACCCCATTGGGTTCTTCTTTGCTTGTGGCGCGTTCTATCTGCGCTTCCGTAGATTTACAAAGAAAATAGTAAAAGGGAAAGTGATGCTTTCTTTAGAGCGATAAGCGAACCTATTAAAACAATGCAACAATCTGAAAAACACCAATATGATTAGTTTTTATTGCTCTTGATTTTTTCTGTTTTTTTATATCCAAAGTAAAGTACTACACTTGCTACTGCTAAGGTAATAGTTTCAGCAAATGGAATGGCTAGCCAAACGCCATCAATATCGAGCAGTAGTGGTAGTGTGTATACACCAACGGTAATGAGCACTAATCCGCGGAGTGCAGAAACAATAACGGAGGAGCGGGCATCGCCAATGGCGGTAAAGAAGCTAGAAATAGCAATGTTTATTCCGTTAAACAGCATGGCGAAGGCTACTATTTTGGCACCTGCCACTGCCACCTGAATGGTATCGGCGTTTTCCCCCTCAAAGAAGGGGGCAATCAATGTTTCAGCGCCAAAGTATAGCACCATAAAAGCAATGATTCCAAACATTAGGTTCGTACCCATATTGGCACGCACCACAGATTTTAGCCGCGGGATATTGCCAGCACCGTACGCATACGAAATAATGGGCACCAATCCATTAGAAATGCCTACATAAATAAGAATAGCAGTGTAAAGGATGTAATTAACTGTGGCAAAAGCGGCTACACCTATGCTTCCCAAATATTTCATCATGGCAATATTGAATACTAGTTGCGTTACCCCTGCCGAAATTTCTGAAACCCCTTCCGACGAACCGTTGTAGGTCATTCTCCCGAGCAGTCGCCAGTTAAAACTCCCTTTTCTGAGGGTAATCCCCTCTTTGGGTTGCAATAGTAGCCAAAGTGCAGGCAATGCGGTAACAGTGTATGAGAGCCCCGTGGCAAGGGCCGCCCCTTTTACCCCCATACTTAAATGGGCAATGAACAGATAATCGAGGCCGATATTCAACG
>CAYJOY010000003.1:8632-17566 GCA_964371885.1 uncultured Lentimicrobiaceae bacterium
CCTACTGCGCGAAGGTAGTAATCGCCAATAAATGTGACAGCTACAGTAGGCATAAAGAGCGATAGCACGGTAAGGTAGGTGGTAGCCTCTTCCATTAAATTGCGGTCTGCCCCCATGAGCGAGGCAAGCGGTTCGGCAAAAGTGATAAACAAGAACGAGGCGCCTATAGAAAAAAAGAGCAAAAACAAGAACGAAGTGCGCAATGCGTTGTTCGCTCTTGCTATGTTGCCAGCCCCTTGGCTCATCCCCATAACAGTGAGTGCCCCTATGCCCACCACCACACATACGGCAATAATAGTAGAATAGGTGGGCATTACAATATTCACAGCTGCCAGTGCCTCTGTGCCCACATAACGGCCAATGAATAAGCCGTCTATAATGGCTTGCATACCCGCAAACAACATTCCTATTGCGCCAGGTAGCCCAAATTTAAGCACTAATTTACGAATACTTGCCGTGGCAAAATCGTTTTGGGTGGTGTTTGATATTCCTTCAGATGGTAACATATTTTTTCTGTAATAGCCCTAAAATTAGAGCCCATAAAACAACCTCTTTTTATTTCTTAAACAATCCCAAAA
The DNA here is from genome assembly GCA_964371885.1 of uncultured Lentimicrobiaceae bacterium. Taxonomy (GTDB): domain Bacteria; phylum Bacteroidota; class Bacteroidia; order Bacteroidales; family WCHB1-69; genus CAYJOY01. Next base: position 9,211 of record CAYJOY010000003.1, read on the forward strand.
ACGGCATATTATTGTGCTTGCTCAGAAATAAAATCACCCTATAGTAAATAAACACAAAGAAATAGTATTATTGCTGCATCCAATCTAGGAAATCTTTGGCTTTTAGTCGTGAAACACTCACTCGTTCAGGTGTTTTACATTGCAATTTTATTACTAGCGATCTGTTAAAAAAACGCTCAATAGACGCTATTGACCAGCGTGGAATAATAAATTGTCGAGATACTTTGCAAAATTTATTGGCGTCGAGTTCGGCTGCTAATTCATCTAATGTAGCACTATACCGATACTCTTTCCCTTTAGTGGTGGCTATTAGCAATCCCGACCGTGTGGCATACACAAAAGCAATGTCGTTTACTGAGATAGGGATAATTTTTTTCCCCGAGTTCATCATTAGAGTTGATTTGCAGTGTTTTGTATTTTTTTGTGTAATAAAATTGAGTAATGTTTCTATTTGATTATTACGAGATACAAGATTAATATTTTCGGAAAACATTTCTCGCATTGTGTAATATTTTTCGATGGCGCGTGCTACCTGCTCTCTGTTAATAGGCTTTAGGATATAACTAATTGAGTTAATGTCGAAAGCTTCCAACATATACTGATCGTAAGCGGTGCAAAATATAATAGGACAGTTGGTTTTTATTTGCTTAAAAATTTCAAAACTCAACCCATCTGCAAGCTCAATATCGGAGAAAATAAGGTTAGGTGTTGTATTGCTCGAGAGCCAATCTATCCCTTGTTCAATCGAATCAACGATCCCAACAACTGTAATGCTTTCGTCTATTTGAAGCAATATTTCCGACAACCTTTGTGCTGCCAAGCACTCATCTTCTATTATTAATATTTTCATACACTTACTATGGGGAGTTTGACTGTAAATTTTTCATTTTTAATAACTTCAACCTCTTTGTTGAAGAGTAATTTGTACCTTTCAGTCAAATTATAAAGTCCAACTCCATTTGAGCCTACAAGGGCAATTTTGGGTTGTATATAGTTAGAAACTACAATATGATTTTTCTCCTCAACAATAGAAACGGCAAGGGGTTCTCTTATTGTAGCTTTGTTGTGCTTTATGGCATTTTCGATAAGTGTTTGCAAGGTCATAGGGGGGATTATTAGTGTGTTAAGATCGCTTTCTACAGCAATATTAATTTCAATGGCACTGCCAAGTCGCTCCTTTAAAATGTGCCAGTACTTCAGTGCAAAATCCAATTCATTTTGCACCGTTACTGTTTTTTGATCTTTATTGGTTAATAAGTAGCGATATACTCCAGCTAACTTATCTACAAAATTTTGCACTGAAACATCGTGCGTCATAGAAGACAATGTATTCAATGAATTGAACATAAAATGTGGGCTCAGTTGTTCGTGCAACGACGATAATTTCGCTTCTAATGCCAGCTCATTAATTCTCCGAATTTCTATTTCTGCACTCTTTTTTTCCAAAATAATTCTTTGAGAGAACAATATCCAATGGTAAATAATATTCCATATTAACACTCTGGGGAAGTTCCATTTTTGAGAAAGCACTAAAGGACGCTGAAACATTTCATTCATTTGGGTGGTTTCTAAAACTGGAGTAATTAATTGAAGAAAAATGTGGATTATAATTGTTATTAATATGATAGAGATACTGCTCCGAAGCCAAGTATTGGAGATAAGTTGTCGCCACTTTTTGTTTTCTAGCAACCAAAGATGGCCAAACCAGGTAATTAATAACATCAAAAAAGTGTGTAGCGCAAGTGTATCGATATGCTCGGAGCCGCGCGCGAAAATAAAGCGTGGCACCATTACCATAACTGTGATGCCAAGGGATAATATAATTCCTAATATGATATTGTTTCTCGTGATGTTCATTGTTGTTGCAAAAATACAATTTTTGGGGAGCATTGAATAAGCAATATAGGATTTTATTTTTTTCTCAGTGCTCCCAGTGGCTATTGTCTTGCTCCCCAAAGTATTAAACTATCTGTTTTTTTGTTGTTCTTTCATTCGCTCTTTGTTTTCCTCTGTAATTTGAAGCCATTTTTCAAACTGATCTTCCGATAAAACTTGCTCCATCTCCTTCATTTTACTTTCGCTATCAGCATTGTAAGCACGATACTTCTCTAATTTTGAGGCAGAACTATTTTTCAAGGCATGCCCTTTTTTAAGATATTTTAACGTAATTTCGTATACCTTCTTCTCTTGATCGTCGTTTAAATCGAGTTTTGCGTCAAGTTGTTCAACCGATTGTTTGGCCAACGCTTCGGGTGATGTGTTAGAAGATTGCGCCAATGTGTTTGGGGTTGTGAAAAAAGCTACGATAAACATAGCTGCCATAATAAATGTTTTAAGTTTCATTTGTTTTGTTTTTAAAATTATGGCGCAAAAATAATACCATCTGAAAATTTTCGCAATCTTTCACCTATCCAATTGCCTATAAATCGTGCTCAAGTGTTCTTTCTTTCAACCGAAATGGTAGCATTTTTCATAATTTATCTCCACTTACTTTTTCAGTAGAGATGAATATGTGGTCAAATCTAAAACAAGTAGAGGCCCAGCGTTAACTTGCGGGGAAAATTCAGTTTCTTCTGTCTTTTTTTTGATTACTTTTGCCGATTGTTTTTTATTGACAGTTTAGGATAGATTGTTCTTGCATTTTACATTCGCAAATGGCAATTATCACCCTTGCTGTCAATTTTATTTCTCACCTAACCAACAGTAAAATGAACAGCGAAAACATGCCACTTTTTAACCGTAATTTCATCATCATGGCGATAGCAACGGTGTGTATGTTCATTTCGTTTTACTTACTCATGCCCATTATTGCGCAGTATTTAATTGTAGAGTACAACGCCTCTCCCTCGTTGGCAGGCGTAGTGGTGGCTTCTTACATCATTATCGCGCTGCTAATGCGCCCATTTTCAGGCTTTTTAGTCGATACTTTCAATAGAAGACGTTTCTATCATCTTACCTACTTTCTTTTCACGATGGTTGTTTCTGGCTATATTTTCGCCAATTCTATCGCTCTCGTTTTTGTGATAGAGGTGTTGTTAGGTGCCCTTTTCGCGCTGGTAACCACCGCTGCCAATACTCTCGTTATTGATGTAATGCCAAGTAGCCGCCGCCGCGAAGGGATTGGCTACTACGGTGCCATTACAGTATTTGCTATGGCCGTTGGTCCGATGCTAGGCCTTCATCTTATTACCCACTTTACGTATCAAGTGTTGTTTATTATTGCCTTTGCTTTCTGTTTGTTAGGATGGATTATTGCCCTTTTTGTGAAGGCAAAATCACGCGAAAAGCAGGAAAAATCGTCGCTCTCCTTCGACCGCTTCTACTTAAAAGCGGGCACTTCTACCGCACTCATAGTAGCGGTGGTATACTACTTTTATGGCTCGTTAGTTACTTTTATGCCATTGTATCTCAATGAAAAAGCTATCGATGTGAAATCGAGTACGTTTTTCTTATTCTTTAGTGTCGGAGTAATTGTTTCGCGTGTAATGGCGGGCAAGTTTCTTAATAGGGGGCTAAGTTCTAAACTGTTGCAAGTAGGCTTAACCATTTTGGTGATGGCTGCCGCCCTTTTTATATTCCTCCTTACAGAATATACCTTTGTTCCCGCATCGCTACTCATGGGCTTGGGTATTGGCTTTATTACGCCAGCCATTCAAACTATGATTATCGATTTGGTTCCTGCCAACCGTCGTGGAACCGCTAATTCTACCTACTTCATAGCCCTCGATACTGGTTCGGGATTAGGAATGTTAGCGGGAGGCTTTGTGGCCGATTGGTTTAGCTACACGTTCATGTATGGCGTAGGCTGGGTGTTAATTATATTGGGGTTTGTGCTGTATAAAATGTATAGCCAACGCGATTATGCCGAAAAACTACGGCAGGCAAAGGAGGGTAGGGGCTTAGCTTCCTAAAACTTAACACGCGGGTCGAGCCATCCGTAAATAATATCGCAGAGAATGTTAATAACTACTAGTACTATAGATACATATAGTAGTGTTCCCATTACTACTGGATAGTCATATTTGTCGAGCCCATCTACAATAACTACTCCAATCCCTTTCCAATCGAAAATGTATTCTACAAATACAGCTCCTGCCAACAGTGCCGCTAACCATCCCGAAATAGCTGTAATAACAGGGTTAAGGGCATTTTTTAGCACATGCTTTATGATGATGTTTCGTTGACTTACCCCTTTTGCCATAGCAGTACGGATGTAATCTTGCGATATTACATCTAAAATGGAGTTTTTGGTAAGCTCTACCACTACTGCCAATGGTCTTATGCCCAGTGTTATAGCAGGCAGGATGAGGTTTTTAAGGTTGAGGTAGGTCCCCGTTCCGTAATCGTCTACTTCATATAGCGAGCCAAACATGTTGAGGTGGGTAATATCGGCCAAAACGAAGGCAAATATCCAGGCAAAAAGTATGGCGGCAAAAAAGGAGGGGAGCGACATTCCTATTACGGAGAATAGGAGGGCTATTTTATCTACCCAAGTGTCTTTATATAAGGCGCATAAAATGCCAACGCCAATGCCAATAATGAGGGCAATAAATATAGAGACAAAAGCGAGCAGTGCCGTCTTGGGAAATGCCTCACCAATAATTTCGCTTACCAAACGCTTACTCTGGAAAGAACGACGGAGGTAAGGCTTTTTTAACACTAAAGTTTGGCTGCCAATAGTGATAATTTTTACAAATTGATAGTTTTTAGGGTTAAGGAAAAAGAACGATTCTTTATTTTGATTGTTGTGTAACGATATAGGAGATAGATCGTTGAGGTATGCTACATATTGCACCCCAATAGGGAGGTCGAGCCCTAGCTCTTTTCTAATGGCGTTTTCTGTTTGTATGTCGCTACGTTGCCCCATCATAATTCGTGCGGGGTCGGAGGGGAGTATGGTAAAAAGGAAAAACACGAGCGTAATAACGCCAAACATAACGAGTATGCCGTACCCAATCCGTTGTAAAATGTATCTTGTCATGTTACCAAATATGAGCGTCTGCCTCCATCCATCTGTTTTGTGCTTTCATCACTTGTTCTATCACATCGCGCACGGCACCCTCGCCGCCATTGCGGTGCGATATATAGTCGACCATGGCCCGTATCTCTTCGCAGGCGTTGGCAGGACAGGTCTTCACCCCCACCTTTTCCATAAGCTGCGTGTCGGGGATGTCGTCTCCCATAAAGAGCACCTCTTCGGGTGCTATGTTGTGAAGTTGTGAGTATTCGTTGAACTTAACTATCTTATCGCTCACACTTAAAAATATATCCAGCCCTTTAAAATAGTTGTATCGCGACGACATCGCCTCGCCCCATCCGCCAGAAATAATGGCCACGCGGAACCCTTTGCGAAGGGCGTATTGCATGGCGTACCCATCGCGGACGTGGGTGCAACGTAACTGCTCGCCGTCGGGAAGAGCCCATATTCGACCGTCGGAAAGCACCCCGTCGAAATCAAAAATAAAAGTGGTAATGTTAGATAGCTTTTCTCGGTAGTTTTTCATTTTTATCTATTATTTTAGTCTAATAATTATTAATAATGACACATTACGTGCCTATAATTAGCACCTCGCTAGAGGTCTTATTGCTTAGAACGTATTTAAGCTTACTGCTTTCGAAAACTTGAACTTTCTTTCCGTTTTCTTCAAGCATAAATTTTATCTTTTCTACACTAGGAATCCCATCAGAACGATATGAAACAACCAATATGCTGTCCCGAAACTGAGAGAAAAGACGCTCGAAACTCGATTCTATTTTTTTTGCAGACGCCCATTCGGAAGTTTCGTGTTTTATTTTTTTATGTTTACTCTTATTGTCTATTCTATTCATCCAGTTGTTATAATCTACTAAGCCTTCCAAAAAATGGTAAAAGTCGAAGTAATCAACCCCTATCCCTTTAGAAGAAATGTAAGGGGTGTCAATATAAACCAAGTCGAAGTGTTTTTTTATTTCAAAAACGTTTTTGTTTAGCGAGCTATTGGTTTGTCCATTATGAAAAATAGCATTGTTAGCTTCTTCTATAAAATTCTTAAAATGAGTTTCAAAAGGGGTGTCCCATGTAGATTTGTTACCAAAAGAGCGTTCAACCTCTTGGGTTCTGATGTACAGATTTTTGCGATGAAATAAGTTGTAGGGACGTTTAATGATACATGCTTGAAACAATGCAAACCATGCAATGGCTTCTTTGTAAGGGTCTTTCACTAGAGGAATATTGGTGGAAAGCATGTCTAACCAGCGATTTTCATCATCGGTAAAATAAATATCTGAAAAGGTGTCTTCAATAAAATGTGGATATTCAATACATTCGTGCCTTGTTGTTAAGAAAGAAAAATCCTCGTTCTCTAGTTTAGTGTTGTTATTTTCAATTAAAGCCTTTCCAATAATTGAATTAAAGCGCAAGATGTCGTTGTAAACTACTGTTTTTCCTGCACTTTTCATTTTGTAAGCCACACTTCCAGTACCTCCAAAAGCATCTAATACCGTATCAAAATTTAAATTTTCTACGCACTTCCAAATCCAGTTTACGAATTTTAATTTGCTTCCTTGATAACGAGTAGTGGGGAATTTTGGAACTGTCTCAATCTCTTCAAATAATTGTAACTGCATTATTTTAAATTTTTAAATTCTTTATATTCGTCGAGATTTCTATATAGAGGTTTTTGAAGTTCGGCAGCTTTTGCCATTTCTTTTGTAAGGTAATACATCCAATAATCATTAAAAACATCTTCTCCAAGCGGAGTAAAAGGACCATTGCCATTTATTAAATCGTTGATGTTTGAAATAGAACCAATATTTTTTGTGTTGCCACTGCCGGGCCTATCTGTCGCAATTTTGTGTTTTTCCTGCGCAAATAAAGTGAAATCGCCAATAACAGATTTGATTTTCTGCAAATCGGTTAAATTATAAATAGCGCGCTCATCAAGATCGTTTTGAGAACGAGAATAAATAATCCCGAGAACAATATGTCCAGCATATTCTTGATAAGGGTATTTAGTGTTTTTTGTGGATTCTCTATTCCTAAAATATCCTGTGAATGCCCCTAAGGTCATTCCGTTAGTTGTGTATTCATTCTTGCGGTACGTGGTCTTTATATCAACGGCAAATTTATTATTGGCATTATCAATAAAAGTGAGGTCAGGATAATGATTTTGTTCTTTGCTTAATTCAATGTTGTAGTTGTTTACTTTAGCAAAATTACAAAGAGAGGGAAATATTAAAAGTTCCATAATCTTTGAAATAACTTTAGTATCAGCAGAAATAGTGTATATATTTTTAGCAATATCAATAAATCCCTTTATCACCCAGTCCCCATTTTGCGTAGAAATTGCGCGGTTAAGCGTATCTAGCTCCTCTTGCAAAAGTTTCAGGAAATTCATTTTAATGAGTTCGTTGTCGTGGGTATATTTCATCGTTGTTCAAAATAGTGTCTTGTTCAAAAAATAAAAGATGGACTCAGAATGTTTCTCGCGAGAAGAGCGATGCTAAATCCATCTTTTTTTAGTTAAAATTAATCTTAACAGTGGAAGAACTTCTCTACCAATTCCATCATTTTTTCTGGATTTTTCTGAATCTCTTCTCTAATGTTTTGGTCGTTATGCGATTTTAATTGTTTAATAAAATCATCGATCATCTCAGCGGGGAATACGCCGTGGTTTTCGTAGATAGCGCGGTTTTTCGAGAGCTCGTCGGCAGAGTCCCAGCAAGAAGCAGGAAGCTGTTGTAGCGAGTTGAGTTTTGCTTTATTCTCCGATCTATGTATGTTTACATCTACGTATGTAGCCTCAGCAAACTTCATAGCCCCTTCCATTTCGAAGCCGTGGCGCGCAGCCACCACAATACCTGCTATAAGAAGGTAAATGTCGGCAGAACCATCGGGAGAGCGAACCTCTACAGTTTGTTTTTCAGAAAGGGCGGTGTTGTTAGGTTTTTCCAATGGGTTCACCATGGTTAACATATCGTGTTTGTGGGTCCAACCTAGTGGCACGCGCACCAATACCGAACGGTTTCTGTCGCCCCAGCAAATAGAGGTAGGCGCCTCTTGGTGAGGTACTAATCTGAAGTAAGAGGTAGGGTTGGTGTTGCCGAAAGCGGTAAGCGACGACGCGCACGACATGTAACCAGCAATAGCGGTTTTAGCAATAGAGCTTAACTGCCCTTTGTCGATAAGTTTGTTAGCACCATTTTTGCCCACAATACGGGTGTGAACGTGAAGCCCGCTGCCCGCTTTCCCTTCGGTTATCTTTGGAGAGAAAGTAACATTTAAGCCATGTTGATATGCTAAATTTCTAATAATCCATTTAGCAATAATAAGTTGGTCGGCCGCTTGCAATGCATCGGTAACCAAGAACTCTATTTC
>CAYJOY010000003.1:17576-26369 GCA_964371885.1 uncultured Lentimicrobiaceae bacterium
TTTCGTTTTGTTCGTATATTTTGCCATCTTGGGTAAAGTTGCCCACTTCAGAGTGCCCATATTTAATAAGGCCGCCCGCTTGAGCAATTAAGAGCATACACTCTGCACGGAAATCCTCAAACTTGGTGTAAGGCATCGACTCGTGATACCCTCTTTGGTCGGGAGTTAAAAACAACTCCTCTTCGTCGCCAATAACATAGTACTCTAATTCGCCCATCGCTTGGAAAATGAAGCCAGTTGCTTTTTCGAACGAACTTTGTGCTTTTCTTAAAATGAACTCAGGAGAATTTTCCATAGGTTGCCCATCTTTATTAAAATAAGAGCAAAGGAAACAGATAGTTGGAATAGAGCTAAATGGGTCGATAAATGCAGTGCTGAAGCGTGGAACTACATATAAATCGCTAGAACCAGCGTGCATAAACCCAGGGAATATGTTAGAGCCATCTACGCGCTCGCCAGCAGATAATACCTGCTCTAAATAGGCTTTATTGGTAATGATGAAATTTAACGTTTTTAAGCGGCCGTCTTGAGCTGCGTATTTGAAATTAATCATTTGGATGTCTTTATCCTCAATAAATCTCATAATATCGGCCTTGGTAAACTCTTCAGGTAGTTTTTTTAGGAATTGAACAATCGGATTTTGGTTCAAAGAAATTTGGTCTTTCATTAGGGTATTCTTTAATTAATATTTTCTTTTTCTCCTTTAAAATAAGGGCAACAAAGATAAATATTTTTTTCTAATTTCGCCGTTCAAAAAAAAATGATTATGAAACTTATTTTTGCAACCAATAATCAACATAAGGTTTGTGAGGTTCAGGCAATAGCAGGAAATAAAATTTCCTTGCTCACATTAAAAGAGGTGAACTTTTTTGAAGAAATTCCCGAAGAAATGCCAACATTGGAGGGGAATTCGCTACAAAAAGCTCAATATATTTACGACCGTTTGCAACAAAATTGCTTTGCCGACGACACCGGTTTAGAGATAGAAGCACTCAATAATGAGCCTGGCGTTTACTCCGCTCGCTATGCAGGAGAGGGGTGCTCGTTTGAAGATAATGTGAACAAAGTGCTCGATAAAATGAAAGGGATTGCCAATCGAAAATGTTGTTTTCGCTGTATCTTCACCCTAATAGTAGATGGCGAAATAACGGCATTTGAAGGGAGGATAAATGGGCTAATTGCTGAGGAGGCTTATGGAACGGGTGGCTTTGGCTACGATCCGATCTTTATACCAGATGGTTACGATAAAACATTTGCAGAACTCCCCATTGAAGTGAAAAATGAAGTAAGCCATAGAGCATTAGCAGCTACGCAAATGTTCGATTATATTAAACAAAAGTATGGAAGTAACGAATAAAAAACTAAAATCTACTTTTAGCCTTAAGCGCGTGGGTATTCCCATTGCAATAGGTATCGCATTCTCTATATTCTCTTTGGCACAATCTAACTTCGATTTCTCCTTACTGCAAGGGTTAGCAGTTTCTTGGAACTATATTTTTTTAGCCATTTTGTTTATTGTAGTTCGCGATCTTATGTACATTATTAGATTGCGAATTTTAACAGAAAACAAACTAAGTTGGCGCGACAACTGGCATGTGATCATGCTGTGGGAGTTTGCCTCTTCGGTCTCCCCATCAATGGTGGGTGGCTCCGCGTTCGCCCTATTTTTTCTTAATGCAGAAGGGATAAAACTAGGAAAATCGACAGCCATAGTGTTAGTTACCGCGCTCCTCGATGAACTATTCTATATCATTTCGGTATTATTTATCTTAATGATAGTAGGAACAAAAATTTTAACATTCTCTATCGCACTCCCCTTTAACCCCATGCTTTTCTTCTTTATAGGCTACGGGTTTATCATCCTCCTAACTACCATTATTACCCTAGGGGTTTTTGTAATGCCACAAGGGTGTAAAACAATACTCGTAAAAGTTACTTCGCTTAAGTTTTTAAAAAAATGGCAAGATAAAGCGGCCAAAACTGGCGATGAAATTATAACTACCTCACAAGAGTTGAAAGGCAAAACCTTTATGTTTTGGACAAAAGCGTTTGTAACAACCGCCTTAACATGGACAGCCCGTTTCTTGGTGCTTAACTGCTTAATATTGGCACTTAACCCCGATATCCCTTTCTCATTTATCGATCAATTAGGGATATACGCAAAACAATTAGTAATGTGGGTAATATTGTTAATAAGCCCAACCCCAGGAGCTTCAGGTGTTGCAGAACTCTCTTTTTCAGCATTTTTCGCTAACGATTTTCCAGAAAATATGCATGCTGCAGTTGCTTTGGTGTGGCGCGCCATATCCTATTATCCGTACCTTATAATAGGGCTAATCATATTGCCAATATGGCTGAGGAAATTGGAAAAAAAGAGGAGTGAAAAACAGTAAATGATTAAGAGTAAGTGCAAAATAGAATGTTTTAAAAAACTTTAAGAAGATCGCAATTTTTGAAAAAAAGTTGCGTTTCTGCTTTGGATTTATAAATCATCACACTCAAATCAAAACAATCAAAACAATCAAAACAATCAAAACAATGAAAAAACTATTTTTATTATTGGCATTAACCACATTAGTATTAACCACCACTAGCGCTCAACCAAGAGCAGTAGGAGCACGCTTAGGTAATACCTTAGATTTCTCTTATCAGCACAGCTTCAAAAGCAACATGCTCGAGTTTAATGCTGGGCTTATTGGGTTATGGCATGGTTTAAAAGTAGATGCCACCTATAACTGGGTATTTCCAATCAAAGCATGGAAAAAATCAGGTTATTGGAATTGGTATGCAGGTGTTGGAGCTGGTGTTGGTGTAAATTGGACCCCTAATGCAAGTTCGTTCTCTGTGGGTGCTGCTGGAAAAGTGGGCGTAGAATACAATTTCACATTTCCATTACAACTTTTTGCCGACTTTACCCCACTATTAGGCCCCTCTTTTAGTAAGCACGGAATTGGCTACGACTTTATGTACCTAGCAAGTTCTATAGGTGTAGGAGCACGTTACAGATTTTAATAAACCATAAATTATATACAATCACTATGTCAAAAAGATTTTTAATAACTACCGCTTTACCATACGCTAACGGTCCTATCCATATTGGTCATCTCGCTGGAGTTTATATTCCTGCCGATATTTATGCTCGATACATGAGAATGAAAGGGGAAGAGGTGCTCCTAGTAGGAGGCTCCGACGAACATGGCGTGCCCATTACTATAAAGGCTAAAAACGAAAATGTTACCCCTCAAGATATAGTAGATCGTTATCACGAAATAATAAAAAAGTCGTTCGCCGAATTAGGCATCTCTTTCGATGTCTATTCGCGAACCTCTAACCAAAATCACCACGAGTTGGCCGCTGAGTATTTTCTAAAATTACACCAAGATGGGAAACTCGTAGAACAAGTAACTGAACAATATTACGATGTGGAAGCAGACCAGTTTCTAGCAGATAGATACATAACTGGTACCTGCCCACATTGCGATAACCCCAACGCTTACGGCGACCAGTGCGAAGCGTGCGGAACATCGCTCAATGCCATCGATTTAATCAATCCGAAATCGGCATTAAGTGGAAATGTTCCTATTTTAAAAGAGACAAAACACTGGTATCTTCCACTCGATCAGTATGAAGGATGGTTAAGAGAGTGGATATTAGAGGGGCATAAAGAAGATTGGAAAATGAATGTATACGGGCAATGTAAATCGTGGATTGAACAAGGTTTACACCCGCGCGCCGTTACCCGCGACCTTAATTGGGGAGTGAAAGTGCCACTGCAAGAGGCAGATGGAAAAGTGCTCTACGTTTGGTTCGATGCCCCTATAGGATACATCTCGGCTACCAAAGAGTGGTGCGATGAAAATAATCAAACGGTAGACAAATGGTGGAAGGATAAAGATACTACCATGCTTCACTTTATAGGGAAAGATAATATTGTATTTCATTGCATTATTTTTCCTGTAATGTTAAAAGCAGAAGGAAGTTATAACCTGCCAGAGAATGTGCCCGCTAATGAATTCCTAAACCTAGAAGGTGATAAAATTTCTACCTCAAGAAATTGGGCAGTGTGGCTACACGAATATTTAGAAGAGTTTCCTAATAAACAAGATGTGTTAAGATATACCTTAACCACCATTGCGCCAGAAACAAAAGATTCGGATTTTACCTGGGCCGATTTTCAAGCAAAGAATAATAACGAACTCTTGGCTATTTATGGCAACTTCGTAAATAGAACAGTAGTACTAATTCATAAGTATTATAAAGGGATAATCCCCGAATTGGGCGAACTCACAGAAATGGAGCGCGAAATAATGACCAAAATGGAGCAGTTCCCTCAGTTAATAGGCACTGCTATCGAAAAATATCGCTTTAGAGAAGCATTGGCAGAGTACGTTAACCTAGCCCGATTGGGTAATAAATATCTAACAGATACAGAACCTTGGAAGTTGGCAAAAACCGACCCAGAAAGGGTGAAAACAATCCTTCATATTTCGTTGCAAATATGTGCCAACTTGGCTATACTCGGCGAACCATTCCTCCCATTTACCTCCGAAAAACTACAAAGCATGCTAAAGATAAATATGCACACATGGAGCGAAGGTGCTCAAGTTAACAATCTAAAAGCAGGAGACGAGATAGGTGCAGCCGAATACTTATTTGAGAAAATTGAAGATACAACAATAGAAGCACAAACAGCGAAATTAAAAAAATAAAGTGCTGAATAATAGTAAAATATAATATTTTTGTAAAGTAGACATTTATGTTAAATATTTTCCTATTTTCGCCGTGAAAATAAAAAAAGAAAAATAGCTATACAATGTTATGTTAATTTCCCGTTAGTGTAATACGAAAAATAGTTGTGAAACAGCCTTCAGCAATTAGCTAAAAGGCAAAGGCCATGTAAAAATATGAAAGTTTTAATGTTCGGTTGGGAATTTCCTCCACATATAGCGGGTGGCTTGGGAACGGCATGTTATGGATTAACAAAAGGGCTCGCAAGAAATGATGTAGAAGTCCTTTTTGTAATGCCCAAAGCGTCGAAAGAGGAGGATGAGTCGTTTGTAAAAATTATCAATGCAAGCGAAATGGAGGTGGATGAACGTTATGCAGCCTTAACCATGTATAGCGATAAGGTGGAGTGCATAGAGGTAAACTCAAAAATGATTCCATACGTTGGCTTCGAAGATTTTCTGTTTGTAGAAAGCCAAATACACAGTGGGGTATTTGAAGAGGAGATTTCAACTGGTAAGAAACTCTATCAGTTTTCAGGAAAGTATACTCAAGATTTAATGCAAGAGGTGGAAAACTACGCCAAAGTAGCCGCCGAAATAGCACGACACTACGATTTTGATGTAATTCATGCCCACGATTGGCTCACTTATAAAGCGGGCGTAGTTGCACGTAAAGTAAGCGGTAAACCTTTGGTTGTGCATATTCATGCTACAGAGTACGACCGATCGAGCGAAAATAACAGAAATACAATAGTATACGATTTAGAACAGTATGGAATGGGAGAAGCAGATGCCGTGTGTGCAGTGAGCGACCTAACCAGAAAAATTGTCATTGAAAAGTATGGTATAGATGCACAAAAAGTGTATACGTTACATAATGCCGTCGAGCCCAAAGAGAGCGTGGTGAAACGTGAAAAATATGTAGACGAAAAGATTGTAACTTTCTTAGGAAGGGTTACTTTCCAGAAAGGGCCTGAGTATTTTGTAGAAGCAGCCAAAAAAATATTAGATAGAGTTCCAAATGTACGGTTTGTATTAGCTGGCGACGGCGATCTTATGACCTCTACCATAGATAGGGTAGCAGAACTCGGAATGGCAGATCGATTTCATTTTACGGGCTTTCTTACAGGTGCCGATATTGATCTTATGTTCGGAATGAGCGATGTGTATGTAATGCCCTCCATATCAGAACCATTCGGCATATCGCCACTAGAAGCCATGCGGGCAAACGTTCCGACTATTATCTCTAAACAGTCGGGCGTGGCTGAGGTGCTCACACATGCTATAAAAGTAGATTTCTGGGATATAGATGCCATGGCAGATGCCATACATGCCATAGTTAGCTACCCCGCACTGGCAAAGTTTTTCGCCGAAAAAGGGGCAATAGATGTAGATAACCTGAAGTGGGAGTACGTAGGTAAAAAATTAAAAGGGATTTACGAACAAATAGTGCTAAAATAAAAATGGACATCCAAAATTTCTTTTCAGTACTAGACTTTAAAATAACAGATGCCATTGACATTATTATAGTAGCATTTCTCCTCTTTTACCTCTATAAATGGGTAAAAGGGACTGCTGCCGTAAGAATATTTTTTGGGATTCTCCTCCTCCTTTTACTATGGCAACTTGTAACCCTAATGCAACTCGAAATGTTATCGGCTGTTATAGGAGAGTTTATTAGTCTCGGGTTTCTCTCTTTAATTATTATATTTCAACCAGAAATAAGAAAATTCCTATTCTATATAGGAGAGAATAAACTCATAAAGTGGTTTCAAGGGATACTCATAAAGAAAGATGATCCCTCCGATCACAGGCAAAGTGTAGAGGCAGTTGTAAATGCTTGCCTCCACATGTCGAAAACACTAACGGGTGCACTCATTGTATTTGCCAAAAAAGAGCCACTCGAAGAGATTCGTGCCACAGGAGAAGCAATAGGAGCCCATATCTCTCAAGATCTTATAGAAAATATTTTCTATAAAAACAGCCCTCTACATGATGGTGCTATGATAATAAAAGATGAAAAAATAGCCGCCGCACGTTGTATCCTCCCCGTCTCAAGAGATAAATCAATACCCACCCACTTCGGATTGCGGCACCGCTCCGCTATAGGGGTAACTACGCAATCAGACGCCATTGCCGTACTCGTTTCAGAACAAACAGGGTGCATCTCTTTCTGTAAAGAAGGAGCTATTAAATATGATATTACTGCTTCCGAATTGAAAGCAATTTTATATGAAGAATTTACAAACAAATCAAACAAAATTAAAAAATGAAAAAATTAATAATTTTAACACTTGTGTTAGTTATGGTACAGTCGGTGTTTGCAGTAACAGCCACCCCCGATACTGTAGTGTTTGAACAGCCTAACCATGAAAAAGTAGAAGTCCTAATAAAGGGCGACGAGCGTATTCACTGGCATGAATCGCTAGATGGCTATACGTTACTATTTAACGAAGATGGCTTCCTTACCTATGCACAACAAGATGCAAATGGCGACATCATCTCTTCTGAGTGGGTGGCTACGCAAATTGCTGTACGTACAGATGCTGTAACCACTTGGTTGCGCAAAACCCCTCAGAAATTGCGTTACTCGGAAGTGCAAAAAAACCTTTTCATTCAAGCCTATAACATGGCTACTAATGCTGTGTTAGCTCCAAGTATGCAAGAACCACAAATTGGTGCAAGAAGACTAGTTTTGGCATTGGTAAGTTTTAAAGATAAAACGTTCACTTATGATCAGGCTATCTTCGAAAATATGCTAAACGAGGTAGGATACCAAGTTAATGGCACAGGTAGTGTAAGAGATTACTTCACGGAGTCATCTTACGGATTGTTAGATATTCAGTTCGATATAGCAGGACATTACACCGCTCCAAACAACCAAATTAGCTACGGGGGAAACTCTGGTGTTTCCAATGTTGGAGGCTTAGCAAAGTGGCTGTTGCAGCAAGTAAACGAAGATATTGACTTTTCTAATTATGACTATGATAACGATGGCAAGATCGACGGTTTCCACTTTGTTTTTGCAGGACAAGGAAAAGAAACAGGTGGTGGCAATGGTACCATTTGGTCGCACAAAGGATACCTAAATACCCTTACCCTTGATGGCAAAACTATCGATTGGTACTCGTGCTCTCCAGAGCTGCGCAATAGCTCCAGCATAAATACCATTGGTGTATTAGCTCATGAACTTTCTCACGGATTAGGTGCTCCCGATTATTACGATGCAGATTACGAAACGGATGGTGCTTTTGATGGTACAGGGCTATGGGATATTATGGCGCAAGGTTCGTATAACGGTAGCCCTAGCGGAAATAGACCAGCACACCATAATATGTTCCAAAAAATGGAATATGGTTGGGTAGACGAAGTAACGCTTCAAACACCTCAGTATATTGCAGGTATGAAAAATTCAACCCAATACCCTGTAGGTTATCGTATCAATACTAATGTTGATGGCGAATTTTTTATCCTTGAAAACAGACAACTCATAGGCTTTAATGAAGATAGCCCAGGTACAGGATTGCTCATACTTAGAGTTACCGCAAATGGACAACCAGCAGGGCACAACGACTTAAATAACAGACACCCACAAAGATGTTACCCTGTAGTAGCTTCTTCTACACTTTCAATACCTACAGGTGAAGGTACTTACGGGGATATTAATAGTAATAAATGCCCATTTCCAGGATCATCGCACGAATACGCCTCTTTTACAGATGCCACCACCCCAAGCATGGAAACATGGAGCGGATCTAATACGAATAAACCAATTACCGATACAGTACATTATGCAAAAGTAGTTTCATTCAACTTTATGGGGAGTGTAATTCCTAACGATATTATTGTTACAACATTGCCTCCTAGCGATTTAGATGATGGAAATGGACAGTTTAATGCAAGTGTTGTTTTAGGACAGAATATGCCAGATGATATTGAAAAACAAGGGTATTTCTGGAAAGATATTAACGCTGATACATGGAGAACCAAACTTACCTCTAGTAAAACAATGGAAGTTTATGTTTATAAAGGGTTCGATGATGGGGTGTCATACGTAGTGAAAGCT
>CAYJOY010000003.1:26379-27983 GCA_964371885.1 uncultured Lentimicrobiaceae bacterium
GAGATACCGTTGTGGGTAATGAAGTGTTTTTCGATAAATCTAGCGTAGTTTCAATAGAGGAAAATGATCTATTCGGACAAAATATAAAAATTACTACCGATAGAAACATTGTAAATATATACAGCGTAGGAGCTGAGGCCGAAAAAATGGAACTCTACGATGTAACGGGAAGAATGATTATGACCGAAAGCATGAACGAAGGAAACAATGTTTACACAGTACCTGTTAAAACGGGTGTATATATTGTAAGAATACAAACCAATAGCGGTCGTGCTATTAGTAGAAAAATATTTATTGCTAACTAATGGATATTAAAACAAGAGTGCACCAATCGAGAAGTGAAATTTTCGATATTGTTAGAAAACAATGGGTGGCCTTAACACCAGAAGAAAATGTTCGCCAGTTTATGATTCATAAACTGGCGAATCTTTATAAGGTCCCTTTATGTAGAATTGCCGTAGAGCGACAAATTATAGTAAATGGAGTGCAGAAAAGGTTCGATATGGCCATTTTTAACCCCAATGGGACATTGAAGATGGTGGTAGAGTGTAAAGCCCCCAATGTGCCTCTTAGCGAGTTGGTGTTATCTCAAGTGCTCAACTATAACACAACGCTCGATGCACAATTTATAATGATAACAAACGGTGCAGAAGAACTCGTTTTTTCTCCCATTTTTAACAGCAAAAAAATAGAAAAAATAAGCCTAGAAAATGCAATAAAATCTAATGATTTTATTATTGACTGATACAAAGGTGATTATGATGAAAAGATAGGGGAATAAAAACTTTTTTTTATCTTGTAAAAACGATTGTTATTTCCAATTTTTTTTGTAGTTTTGCAACCCGAAAAATAAATAGACAAAGTATATAGAAAATGAAAAGAACGTATCAACCTTCTAATAGAAGACGCAAAAACAAACACGGATTCATGGAGCGTATGTCTACAGCTAATGGACGTCGTGTAATAGCTGCTCGTAGAGCAAAAGGCAGAAAAAAATTAACCGTTTCTGACGAGTCTTACGGCAAAAAATAGTATTTAAAATACTTAATCAAAAAAGATAGTGGTAACTCTATATGAGCAATTCGAAAGAATTGTTTGTATAGAGTGCTTTCGTGTGTTGAATAATAGTGAAGGTAGCACTTTCATATAATGAATAGCTACCTTATAACTAATTGAAGTGGTAATGAAAGTTGAGCGTTAACACATTATTGAATTGTTTACTCTGCACTCTGTCGAATACAAAATTAGGAACACGAACAGGCACTATTGAATGGGAAAACCGTAACGATACCTGGTAATGTTCCTTAAAAAGGTATCCCACCCCAGCTACGCCAGCAAACTCAAAAAAGCGAAAAGGTTGTCGGTTGGGCATGGTTCCATAGTTGTTTTTTTCTTGACTAAACAATAAAATGTTAAACAGAGGTCCGAATTCGAGCACAATTCCTTTAAAAGGGTTAAAGGTAAATAGTGTAGCCAAACCCGCGTATCCTAGGTTTAACACATATTTTTCTACATAGCTCCCATCTTCGTTAAAACGGGTAGGCGTGCGGCTCCCTTTGGTTTCAAACTGTAGTTCCATCTGAAATTTCCATTTTGCATCCTTA
>CAYJOY010000004.1:0-10874 GCA_964371885.1 uncultured Lentimicrobiaceae bacterium
TGATATGAGATTGACTTTACAAAGAGGGGTGCTAACATTTTCCCATTATTTGCAATGGCATTGTATAATATGAGTGTTCGCATAGGTGCAATTGAGAAACCAGCACCAAAGCAGGTTTGATAGAAACGTTCTTTTCCTCTATCTTTTCCAAAATCGGGAAAATCGATTTGTCCTAGTTGGGTTTGAATAGGAAGGGTTATTTTTAATTCGCCTAAGTGATCGAGATACTCTTGTAAATCTTTATGGTCTTCGTACACTAAGCGCACTGTTCCTGGGTTTGCCGAGCGTTGAAAAATAGTCATAGCATTGCCCATTTTGTGCATTGCTCCTCTGTCGCAGTCTCTCGACATTCTCTTTCCGAAATATTGGTTAGCGGCATCGTCGCCACAACCACACAAGTTATACTGCTTCGTAGTGTCATTATCGTTGTGTTCTAGGTACGCAATAAGCGATGCTAGCTTAAAGGTAGAGCCAGGTTCGCTATTGTTGCGGAGCCCATTATTTACGGTTTCGGAGTAAATAGTATCGTTTTTTGAGGTTTTTCCAATGTTAGAGATCGCTTTTATCTCTCCTGTTTTGGTTTCCATTACAATAACGGTGCCCCATTCTGCATCTAGCTGCCTCACTTTTGCAAGCAATAAACGGTGCACTATGTTCTGAATTTCTAGGTTTAGTGTGGTATGAATATCGCATCCATCTGAAGAGGCTTCTGTTTCGTCAGACCACACTAGGTAGCGTTTTCTCTCCTTTGTTATATCGCCATGCAGATCTCGAACAAAATTGCCGCTTTCATCTTTTTTCGATAATGTTCTAAATTGCGCTTGCTTGCCACTTAATATAGAGTCGAACTCATACTCAATACCATATCTTCTATCTATATTTCCTATTGTACGCTCTGCCACCTCTCTATAGGGGTTAATTCTTCCTCTTTGCTCCGACAAATAGATACATCTCCATTGGTTAATGCCACTTATTTTTGAGCCTATAATAGGAAGCGACCACAAGAATGCGGTATCGCTTCTATTAATAACTTGGTTTTTTCTTTTCAAATTAGAAGAGAGTACCGTTACGTTTCTTTGGTTTATGAATGCCGAAACGAGCTTCTTTTTATAATAATCTTTATTTTTAAAGAATCTTGAGTAAAAATGCGATGCTAATTGTTCTGAGAGTTCATCAATTATTTGCATCATTTTCTGGGTATCGTCTAGTGCAATGGTAGTACTATCGTTTAGCCACAAAGTTTTTTTCTCTTTCATCACGCTTCCATCTATAGAGAAATCGAAGACGGTATAATTGCTACGTAGTGGTCGGCCTAAGTCGTCGAATATCTCCCCTCTAATGGGGGCGCGCGCATACTCTCTTAATAACGACCGGCATGTTGTGTCGGTAGTCCAATAATTTTTCTCCCAATTGGGGTCTGTTTGGTTCCAACTTTTCTCACTAGTGCCCGAATATAACGCTTTTTTATTGAAAGTTAAATAGCATACCCTTCCAAAACAGATCATTGCGATGAGCACTATTAGAAGAAAAAGTGCCATTTGTTTTTGTGCTTCTCGCTTAAAACCCTCTTTATTTTTCATTGTTTAGTTCCATTTTGTAAACGTTAGTATCCATAAAAATAAACCCCCTTTTTTTTGCTTCTTTCTCAATGGCCAATGCTTCATCTGGGGATAAGAAGATATTATTTTGCTGAACCGTATCTAAGATTGTAAAATATTTATTTTCTATTTTTCTTATTTCTCTTTTTTTCGATTCTATGTTTTTCTGATTGAATACCACAATAAAAGCGCACACGGCTAACAGCAGGAAGAATGGGCCCCATTTTTTTACATTCTCATCGAGGAGGAAACCACCACTTAAGAAATGCCAAAAGTAGTCTTTTTTCTCTTTTGTTTTTTTCTTATCCTTTGGTTTTCTTTGAGATGATACTTTCATGCTTTTGCAGGCTATTTCGCTATTTTATTGGTTAATTATTTACTTCCTATTTCTTCGCCGCAATTCGTAGCTTTGCACTTCTTGCTCTTGGGTTTAGGGCAACTTCGTCTTCATCTGCCACTATTGCTTTTTTCGTTAGCACTTGAAATGGCGTGAGGGGATTTCCGTAAAAATCTTTTTCCACTTCGCCAGTAAAATTTCCACTTCTTAAGAAGTTCTTCACCAATCTATCTTCTAACGAATGGTACGACATTACTACTACTCTTCCCGCTGGTTTTAGTGCTTCTACTGTTTGTTGCAGCATCTGTTTTAGCACTTCTAACTCTTGGTTTACCTCTATTCTAATAGCCTGAAATACGGGCGATAGCACTTTATTCTCTTTCCCTTTCGGCAAAATCGAAGCGATAGCTTCTACTAAGTCTTTAGTAGTTTCTATCTTTTTTTCTCTCCGTTTTTGATCTATCAATTTAGCTAGTTGTCGCGACTGACGCACTTCTCCATATTGGTAAAATATTTGAGCCATTTGCTCCACCGAATAGGTGTTAATAAGCTCAAGTGCCGATATTCCTTTCTGTGTGTTCATTCTCATATCTAACATATAATCAGAACGATAAGAAAATCCTCTTTCGGCAGCATCTAACTGATGCGAGGAGACGCCAAGATCGGCAAGGATACCATCTACGGGATAGCATTTATGAAACTGGAGGAATTTTTTTAGATGGGAGAAATTATGACCCACAAAAATAAAGCGAGGGTCGTCGATAATGTTTTGCTTTGCATCTTCATCTTGGTCGAAAGCTATTAGTTTCCCTTTATCGGAAAGGTGGTTAAGAATTTCTCTTGAATGCCCTCCTCCACCAAAGGTAACATCTACATACACACCATCGGGATTTTGTATTAAGCCATCAATACAATCTTCCAACATTACAGGTATATGGTAGTGGTTGTTATTCATGGTGTTATTCTGTTGGTCTTTCAAATCCTAAATCTCTTGTTAAAGAACCTTCCACCAATGTATCCATTGCTGTTGGGTTTAAGCGGTAGCTTTGCGTTGTGCGGTTTCTTGAGGCTACAAATCCGTATGCGGTTTTGTAATCTTCATCGGTAGGGCACACCATGTTGGTATATTCTAATCTATCTTGAACAATACTCGTAGATGGGTTATTGAGATCGAGATAGGTGTGTAACACCTCATCGGCTGCCCACATTTCAAATTCTACATAGTTTGAGCCTTCTTCGCGCGTATAGTCGGGATAACGTATTACCGATGGGTCTGGATCTAAATCACTTGCTATCATTCTATAGAGTGCGGTTGGGTCGAAATCAACGCTAAGCTCATCACCGTATGTATCTCTCCATCCATAACTTACAACTAATCGCGTTAATTTTCCTCTATTTACTATTTCACCAGTAGTTAGCGATTTTTCTATGTAGTAAAAATTAAGATATACATGATAGGTAACTGCGTTTGCAGCTGGTTGAAAACGGAGCCCCATTGAGTAACTTGTCATATTTACTTCTGGTGGGTAAGGGCGAACTATAGAAAAGTTACTTACCAGCGCCGTGTTTCCATACGTTTCTTTATTCGTTTCTTTATTTCTAACATACAATCGATATACTCCGTTATCGGTGGTATCTAATTTTTCGGTGGTATAATAGAGTAGTTGTTTTGGGTGGGCAAATATTCCTGGATTTTTAGGGATTGCAGTGGTAGTATCTAGCATTATGGTATTTACCACGCGGTCTCCCGCCATTTTTTGTAACGCGACCTCTACTTTATCGAAATAATAGATGCTATCCATATTCATGGCTTCGCTGCTTACATTCCCACTCGATTGAAACCCTTTATACACTTGCGCATATTGAATGCTATCGGATGTATTCAGCACCGCATACGCCACGGTAATATCGCGGTACGGAGCATTGAGGTCAAAATCGGGCTTACACGAAAATAACAACGTGGATAATAGCGAAATAAAGGCCAAATATGTTGTAATTTTTTTCATAACTTTCAGTATATTTTTGAACCTGCAAAGATATGATTTTTTTGTTATATTTGCATTTATTTCACTTCAATAACAGAAATTTCTGGATAGACCCCCACTCTAATAGGAAACCCTACCGATCCTAGCCCTACATTTACATAGAGTTTTTTCTCTTTATATTGTTCATCTTCATAGAGCCCACCCCACTCTTTGTATAGCAAACTAGAGGGCGAAAGGCGGAATTTTTCGGTATAAATACCCAATTGCATACCGTGTGTGTGTCCTCCCACTGTTAAATGCACTGGATAATGGGGTAGTATCTCATTACGCCAAATTTGTGGATTGTGGCTGAGTAGGATATTATAATGGTTTGCATCTATCCCTTTCATCGTCTTGTCAATATCGGCATCGTTCACAAACATGGCATCTGGCGACCAGTTCTCTATTCCTAAAATTGTTATAAACGTCGAGTCGAAATATTGCAAAGTAATATTTTCGTTGCAGAGCATTTTCCACCCTAACGATTCTTGATTTTCTATTAGTGTGCGCACATTCTCTTTTCTCTCCTCTTCGGAGGCGAAACGTGCGTAGCGGCCATAATCGTGGTTGCCCAGCACCGAATATATTCCCATAGGTGCTTTTAATGTTTTTAGCATCTGCATATATGGAACTATTTCCGACCCCTCGAATTGCACCATATCGCCCGTTACCAATATCATATCGGGGTTTTGTGCATTCACTATTTCTAATGCTTCTGCTAAATGGTTGGGGTTGCGCCATGTTGACAAGTGCAAATCTGATATAAGCACTATTTTCAACGGTTTTTCTTTAAATACCTGCTTATCGGTGTGTAAGATGGTTGTAGTTACAATGAAGTTCGTAGCACCGTAAAAAGTACCAAACAGCATCATTGCAAAAGCGAATACAAAAAAGCCAATAGCCACACGCAAGAAGCGACGCGTAGATTTTTCTATATTCAGATGGCGATTTTTTAACTTTACAATTCTAATAATAATTTGCCAGGCTACTAACAATCCTGTAATTATGAATTTTATAAGATATAAAATGGCCGAATACCCTACTACAGTTGAGTAGGAGGTGGTATCCATATCTTTTATGCCCACCGTTGCCACTATTACCATTGAAATAAGCACTAACAGAAACGGGAGCCAATAGACCGATGTAAAAAGTATTTCCCCTATTTTTCGCTTTTTACTTTTCTTTTTAAAAGATTTAAACAACGAAAAGAGGTGGCTTGCTACTAGCCAACAATATATTTCGGCGGCGAGCCAAGCGGCAAACACTATAATACGCGCTTTTACAGCGGGTATTTCAACCGCCAAAATTGTATATAAGAACGCAAGTGCCAACGCTCCCGCAATTGAAAAAATGAGAATCCTTTTTTTGGGCATAATGGTTAGCAATATTCATCGCCAAAATCGATGGCTACATCGTTTACATACTGGCGAATTTGTTGCTCTTCCTCTTTTTTGCACACAAGCAATACTTCATCTGTATCTACCACTATATATCCATCTAAACCTTGCAACACAGTAACTTTATACGGTTTAGCATTAATAATACAGTTGTTGGTATCGTACATTTTCACCCTTTTACCTACTATTGAATTTTGGTTTTCATCTTTTTCTCTAATTTCATATAGAGCACCCCATGTTCCGAGGTCCGACCAGCCGAAATTGGCAGCATACACAAGCACATTCTTCGCTTTTTCCATAATTCCATAGTCGATAGAGATATTTTTACACACGCCATACACCTGTTGAATAAAAGCAGCCTCTTCAGCGGTATTATATAGCCCTTTACCACTTTCAAAGAGGTCGTTAACTTCGGGTAAGTACTGATTGAATGCCGTCTCTATTGCGTTAAGCGACCACATAAAGATCCCAGCATTCCAAAGAAAATCGCCACTTTCAATGAACTGTTCCGCCATTTCTCGCACTGGCTTTTCGGTGAAGGTTTTTACATGATAAATAGCACTATTCTCTTTGTTTGGTTTCTCTTCATCGAACTGGATATAGCCGTACCCTGTGTTTGGATATGAGGGGCGTATTCCGATAGTAAGAAGACTATCTTGTTTTGCCACCAACGATAAACCATTCGATATTACTTCTGCGAAATTGGCTTCATCCATAATAATGTGGTCGGAGGGGGCAATTACAATTACGGCATCTTTATTTTTTGCTTTAATTTTATGATTGGCATACGCTATACACGGAGCAGTATTTCTTCGCGAAGGTTCTAGCACTATTTGTTCGTCGGCAATGTTGGGAAGTTGGGTTTTAACAAGCTCATTGTACTGAGCATTGGTTACCACATAAATGTTCTCTTCGGGGCAAATTTCTGCAAAACGACGGTAGGTTTTTTGAATTAATGTAGTGCCATCTCCTAAAATATCGATAAATTGTTTTGGGGTAGCTGTTTTACTTATGGGCCAAAAACGCACACCAATGCCGCCTGCCATAATGATACAATAGTAATTTTTATTTTTCATATTCTGAATTAAGTGTTATGGAATGGTAATATTACCAAAGAAAAAATAACAGCGCACACATAGAAACTGCTTAACTTTATTGATAATAGCTGTAAGAATTTGAGAATGTACGTGTTTAGTCATTATTTTAGAAATAAAAAATTATTATTCTCAAATAACGATTCTAAAAGATAGCTTTTTCTTCATTATTTTTCATCCGTTTTTTTGTTGTTTTTAACTTACAATTATTATCCAAAAAATAAGTTAATATATTATAATTTTTATATTGAAAAACGCGCTATATTTGCGCCTCAAAATTTTTAATATTATCATGGCAAAAAAAGGCGCACTCTTATTGGTATTGATGCTAACAGTTTCTCTTTCTCTAATGGCACAACAGGCTCCTAGCTTACGTTGCTTAGAGATTACGAACAACAACAGTGTTCCAGTGTATTTCATCCCTCCTGTTGGTGGGGATGCTAACTTTTTAAACTATCAACTATACGCATCGCCTGCTGAGGCAGGACCCTACACTATGATTCACACAGCTGACAATTTCGACTCTAAGAGTTATGTGGGTATTGGCAATGCTGCTATTCACAACTTCTTCTTTTTGGGTGCTATGTACGATGGCGATCCCACCCTTTATACTTCCGACACGCTCAACGTTATTAACCTCTCTCTTGCCTACTCTGCTGGTAGGGCTAACCTTACCTGGAATGCTCCCTCCGATCCGCTACTTCCTACCACCGAACTTTGGTATAGAATAGAGCGCAAAGCCCCTACCGATGTTGAATATCAAATTGTTGGATATTCTCAAACACCATCATACTCTGAACCTGTAGAAGTGGTTTGCGAGGATACGCTTCTTTATCAAGTATATCTTGCCGATGAATATTTGTTAGAAACCGTCGACACTATTAAATGCTACAATACCTCTGCTATTAGAAAAGAGAGGTTTGAGAACACCATTTCTCCTGCCCCACCCATCTTCAGCCGGGTTTCGGTAAATAGAGAGACCCAAAAGGTAAACCTTCATTGGATACGTAGTGCCGAAACCGATGTGGATTCCTATATCATTTTCCGCGATGTTACTAATACAGGGGCTACATGGCCCGCTATCGACACGGTGGAAGGACGTTTAACCACCTTCTATGAAGACAACATTCACGACGCTGGTACCGTAAATTACTATCGCATTCAAGCCGTTGACCGTTGTGGCATTGCACCGCCGAGTCCAATGACTGACCCTCAACAAAATATGGTTCTCAATAACGACATTGACCCTTGCGAAGCCACCGTTGACATTACTTGGAATAGATATGATAATATTGCCGACGGCCTAGAAAAATACGAACTTCTGCTCAGCACCAATGGCGGTGCATGGGAGCTATTGCAAACATTTACAGACATTAATACTACCTCCTATACTTTCGAAAATGCACTGCCTAATACCGAATATACTTTCTTAGTACAAGCTGTGAGCACTAACCATACCGACACTGCTTTCTCTACTAAAATGTTGGTAAATTATGCAGAAGAAATTACCAACGACCTTGTAGAAATTAAAGCAGTAACGGTGGTAGAAAACGAATTTATAGATCTTCATGTAAGTACTACTGGCGACCAATGGGAGTTCGATGAATTGGCGATTTACCGCTCGGTAGGCAGCGACGATAATTTCCAACTCTTAATAAGAATACCATACGTGGCTAACCAAGTAGATTATGTGTACAGCGATATGAGTGTAGAGGTTGACGAAAACTTATATTTCTACAGAGTAGATTTAATAAAGCCTTGCAACCGAGCACCCGCTGTTTCAAATATTGCCAACAATATTCTTCTAGATGGCGAGTCGAATGCTGCCCACGTAAATACATTACAGTGGTATAACTACAGCGAATCTTCTACCTACGCAGTATATCGTATTAACGAAATAGAGCCTGTTCCTTCCATAATAGAAGGAGGGTTTGCCCCTTCTCCTGGTGCTGTTACATTATATACCGACGACGTTTCTACCCTATTTTCGGAGGGAGAAATTTTTGAATATGAGGTAGAAGCTGAAAACACGGTGCCGCCGAGCCGCTCTAACAGAATAGCACTTCGTCAGGATCCTACTACTTACATCCCGAATGCATTCCGCCCAGTTGGAAATGTAGAAAACAATGTTTTCCGCCCTTTAAACTCCTTTGTTTCTGTAGGCACCTACTCATTGCACATATATAATAGAATGGGCGATTTGGTATTCCTTTCATTCGATCCGTACGAGGGATGGGATGGCACCCTTAACGGCGCCGACTGCCCGATGGGAGTTTACGTATACCGTATGCAGTATACCTATGGCACTGGCGAGGTATTCGATAAAACATCGACAGTTACTTTAATACGATAATCTTTTTTTTTCGTCGTTATTTCCATTTTTTTTCGCTACTTTTGTCGCTTGAATTAAGGAGAGTCTTTCATTATACTCTCTACATTCAAAGTGAACAATGAATATGAATATGAAATCTCTGTTTTACCCATCTTTGGAGAAACATTTTTTAACACATATATTATAATGAAACAACGATTTATTATTTCGGGCGGCGGCACAGGTGGTCATATTTTCCCCGCAGTTGCCATTGCCAATCAGTTAAAAAAAGAGGTTCCCAACGCCGAGATTCTCTTTATTGGTGCTAACCACAAAATGGAGATGACAAAAGTTCCTGAAGCGGGCTACCCTATTAAAGGGCTTAATATACAAAGTTTCCAGCGTGGGTTTTCAATATCGGCGCTGTTGCATAATTTACGGCTCCCTTATATGTTGTGGAAATCGGTAAAAGATGCCAAGGCTATCATCAAAAAGTTTAAGCCCGATGCGGTAATTGGTGTGGGGGGATATGCTAGCGGGCCGGCACTTCTTGCGGCTAATGCCCTAAAAGTTCCTACCCTTATACAAGAGCAGAACTCTTTCCCAGGAAAGACCAACAAGTATCTTGCTAAAAAAGCATCTAAAATATGTGTAGCATACGAAGGATTAGAGCAATATTTCCCTAAAGAAAAGTTGGTCCTTACTGGTAACCCCGTACGCGAAGAGATTATAGCTTTACAAAGGAAAGAGCAAAAGGCTTTCGACACCTTTTCCCTCTCTCCCCACAAAAAAACATTGCTTGTTATGGGAGGAAGTCTTGGGGCTCGCTCCATTAATAGAACCATGTTACACCATTTGGAGACGCTACAAAATCTCAATATTCAGATTATTTGGCAAACGGGTGGGCTCTTCTACGATCAAATGGACGATAGTATCAAAAATAAAACCTTTGTCAACATCCGTATTGTCCCTTTTATTAAACAGATGAACCACGCCTATAGCGTAGCCGACTATATTGTATCGCGTGCAGGTGCACTTGCCATTGCCGAACTCACAATTGTGGGCACTCCCACTATATTGGTGCCGTTCCCTTATGCCTCCGAAGATCACCAAACATTTAATGCGAAAGCGTTATCCGAAAACAACGCAGCTATCCTACTTCCCGACAACCGTGTGGAAGATGAGTTGATGAGCATTATTCAAAAGATGATCGACGATCCAAAAAGTGTTGAAGAAATGGCAGCCAATGTAAAAAAGTTTGCCAAACCCGATGCGATACACCTGATTGTTCATGAAATATTAGAAGGAATATAACCCATTTCATTCCCATGCAAAAGCCCTTAGCAGAAATATTAAGACCTCAAACTTTTAGCGACTATTATGGTCAAGAGGTTCTTGTGGGTGAAAAAGGGATTATTACTCAGGCCATAGCAAGGGAGAACCTCCACTCTATGATTTTTTGGGGAGGTCCTGGCGTGGGCAAAACCACCCTGGCCATGCTTATTGCCCAAGAGGCTAACGCTCCGTTTTTTGTGCTAAGTGCCATTAACGCAGGGGTGAAAGATATTCGCGAAGTTATTGAAAAAGCCTCCAAGACTGGCAAAAGGACCATCTTATTTATTGATGAGATTCACCGTTTTAGTAAATCACAGCAAGATTCACTGCTCAACGCGGTTGAAAAAGGGATTGTTGTTTTAATAGGAGCCACCACCGAAAACCCCTCTTTTGAGGTAATCTCGCCGCTCCTTTCACGCTGCCAGGTGTATACATTGCAACCGCTCGGGAAGCAAGAGCTGGAGAAAATCATTAACAGAGGAGTCGAATACCTTGAAGAGGCGTTTCAATGCACCATTGAGGTTATTGAAAACGACACTTTGCTCGGCATTTCGGGCGGCGATGCCCGAAAGCTACTCAACGCACTTGAACTTGTGGTGGGGAACAGCCCAGTTATAAATGGAGTAATTACCATTAACAACGAAAGGGTACAACAATCGATACAAAAAAATCTGGCCCGATACGACAAAAATGGGGAGAATCACTACGATATTATTTCCGCTTTTATTAAGTCGGTACGAGGTTCCGACCCCAATGCCGCTGTATATTGGCTAGCGCG
>CAYJOY010000004.1:10888-13071 GCA_964371885.1 uncultured Lentimicrobiaceae bacterium
ACCCTCTCTTTATTGCGCGACGACTCATTATACTTGCCTCTGAAGATGTTGGCAATGCCAACCCTAATGCCTTATTGCTCGCCAACAATTGTTTCCAAGCGGTGCACCAGATTGGAATGCCCGAAGCGCGCATTATCCTCTCTCAAACAACTACTTACTTAGCATCTTCCCCCAAAAGCAACGCCAGCTACCTTGCCATTGACGAGGCATTGGAGTGGGTGAAGAAAACGGGCGACCTCCCCGTGCCTCTCCATATTCGCAATGCCCCCACTAAATTGATGAAGGAGCTCGACTACGGAAAAGATTACCGATATGCCCATGGCTACGATGGCAATTTTGTAGAACAAGAATTTCTTCCAGAATCTATTAGTGGGAAGAAATTTTACGAACCTCAGCAAAATGCACGGGAAAACGAGTTGCGTAAATATCTGAAAAACTGTTGGAAGGAAAAATATCGCTACGTTATACTATTTATATTGGGGCTTTTGTCGTTTTTCACTACCCACGCGCAAGACATGCACTATTCGCAAATATTTGCCACGCCGCTCCAGCTTAATCCGGCGCACGCGGGTGCTTTTAACGGGGTAGTACGTGCGGGTATCAATCAGAAGACGCAGTGGCTGGCGGTGAGTAAACCTTATATAGGTGTGTCGGCCAACATTGACCTACCCGCCATTAAGAGCAACAAAACGCGACAACTCTTCGGGGTGGGGCTCTCCGTTAACAACGAGCGCTCTGGCGATTCCGAATACAACCACTTCAATGCGAACCTCTCTCTCTCTTACATTAAGAGTTTTGGGAGAAAGAATAAGTACAAAATTGGGTTTGGGGTAAACGGTGGTTATACGCAGCAAACGCTCAACTATGCCGCCCTTTACTTCGACGAAAACTATCACGATGGCATCTTTCAACCACAACTGCCAAACGGGGAAATATTTGAAAGTAACAAAGTGGCCTTCTTCGATGCCGCCGTAGGGCTATTTTGGAGCTACAGCCCCAAACGCGACAATAGCTATACTATTGGGGCCAGTGTTGCCCACCTTACCACCCCGCAACTCAGCTTTGAGGCGTGGGACTACAACATCCCGTTAAAAATTACCCCATATTTCATTGCCGACATTCCACTAAACCGCGAGTTGCTCCTTTCGCCAATGGTTTACAGTGCTATACAAGGCAAATATCTCGAAGTAGTATTCGGTTCAAACATCGCTTACACTATGCGTAAGAACGCCTATACCCCCATAATTACTGTGGGAGGGGGGCTCTTTTACAGGGTGCAAGATGCGCTAATTGTGAACTTATTAGTTGAATTTAGCAACATTCGAATTAACTGTAGCTACGACCTCAACTTCTCACAATTTATACCCGCTACAAACGTGCGCGGCGGCTTCGAACTCTCCATCTACTACACGTTTAGGAAAAAAGGGGTGCGCAGTATTGGGCGCGAACCTTGTCCGTTATATATTATTGGAGTGATATTTGCGAATATTGCAACAAGTTTCTTTGTTAATTGCCAAAACGTTCTTCTAACTTATCGCACTGGGTGCGGACCGCCGCCACCGCCGCCAATAAATGTACCTACGCTCGATACTCTTTGGTTGGTGGTAAATGTGCCTACTACTCTTCCGCCAGAATAGGTTCCGTCTAGGTTAAGTCCGTAATAGTCGTTGCCACCTGAAACAGACCCTCCCGAATAGATAGAGTAGTTGGTATTAGCCTCAAAGTCAGGACTTGAGAACAAGAGTGCTAATGGGGAGCAATCGCGTACTAAGGTGTACGACATTACTACAGCACCCTCTTCAGAAACAATGTGAATAACATCGCCTTCATTTCCTCTATCTGCTCCGTAAGCAATTACATATTGCGTGGTTACATTTTCGGTGGGGAAACTATTCTCGCTACCCAATCCTAACATAGTACCCCCTGTTACTTTAAAAGTGAAATCATCGCAGTCGAAGCCACTTTGTGGAGGATGTGAAGAGAATCCGCTCCCTACGTAGGTTCCACCTGTAACCGTAATGGTGCCGTTCGAATCCATGGCGTCGTCCATTGGACTGTAGCAATAGATCGTCCCTCCGTTAATTTGAATATGGTTGGTGGCGTTAATACAATCGTCATAGGCATCAATGTAAATTTCACCACCATTAATGGTTAACGTATCTTTACTTTCCAACCCTTCGGCC
>CAYJOY010000004.1:13081-14289 GCA_964371885.1 uncultured Lentimicrobiaceae bacterium
GGCCATGGTGGTGGCGGTTTTTAAGGTGATTTTTCCTCCGTTAACGGTTAAATTGGCATCACTTTTAATCGCCTTTGCTTCGCTATCTATATCGCCGTATACGAGTTGGTCGCCAGAGGTAACCACATCAATAGTACCCCCGTTAATAAATAGGTCTCCATCTACGCTAATCCCTTTGCCGGCTACCCCTTCTGCGGTAATATTATAGGTGCCACTTTCAATAATGAGAACGCCATCACATTTAATACAAGAGGGGGAAGATATGTCTTGATCTTCATCTATGTATAGCGCGTTGCCCGTAGTTTTTAACGTTAGCATATCTCCAGCAATGATCATATCGCCGTCGGTACTAATACATTTTTCAGTATCTCCGGTAGCTGTTAAAAAGTTGGAACCTATGAGGGTAACTTCTGCTTTTGCATCCGATTTTGATCTAATAGCTGCGGCATCATCACTGATGATGTTTACATTCTCTAATGTTAGTGTAAAGTCGGATTCGCTATCAATTTTAAACGCGCCATCGCTGGTGGCTCCTCTTAAAATATAGGCCACCTTAAGGGCGGTAGTTGACTCAATATCTACTTCTGCTCCTGTTACTTCAATTAATACGCCGTTATCTTGAAAAGGGTTGGTTACCTCTACCGTGTTGTTGTTGTACACAATGGTTACGGCATTGGTAGGGTCGGTGGTTCCGCCTTGCTGATTGTTATTGGTTTCATCGTCAGGCTTTTGACAAGTAGCAAATGTTAATAATGTAGCAAATGCTATAAAGAGGGTGCTTTTGGTTTTGATATTCATAGTATAAAATTCGGTTTTTGAATATTTGTATTATGTAAAAAAATTTGCGCGAATATCGTCTTTTATTTCTTTCTAAAATATTAAAATCTACCAAAACCCTGTTTCAATCTACCAAAAGTTGTTTTTATGGTGAGGAAGGGGTTGCTAATTCTAATTTACTATCACCCTCATCAAATTGTAGGAGCTTTGCTCTGTCAATGCTATAGATAGAACCGTTGCAAAATGGAGATTCAAAAAATACAATTTTTCTTCTATTTTTTTAACCGGAAAGTAAGCAACCTCTAAAATTTTATATTTTATTAATATTTAGTAAATTAAATGAATTAATTGAAAGAAAATTAATTGCCATTGATGATTTTTGATGCGTTTCATTGATGTTTTTTGAGGTATTTTGTTGAGCATTTTTGAGG
>CAYJOY010000004.1:14299-26413 GCA_964371885.1 uncultured Lentimicrobiaceae bacterium
TCCGAAAGCCCAAAGGGGGACGGTGTTTCTATAGCCAAATTCTATGTCATCTTTTACAACATATCCTTCTGATATTCCTTCCAGCTGTTTGCGAGATTTCCCCTTCCCTCTTACTTCAAAAGTGTATTCCCCTATTGTAAAATCGGCGGCTTTTGATGATAGAACTTCGTTACGAACACTTGTCATGGTGTAGAAAATAGTTTCGCGCATATTGCCAGTATTGGAATTTTCTTTTGCTAAAAGGTAGACTAGGTTTGTATTGCCGAGGTATAACTTTTCTACCTTGCCTAGTGCCCTAACACCTCCAGTTTGGTCGCGAAGAGTTGATACTATTCCCGCTTTTTCGAGATAATAGATGAAGTCTTTCACACTGTTGCGGTGCACATCCATCAGTTGAGCAATTTTTGAGTAGTTGGGTTTAAATGGGACACTTTGAGAAATTATATGTAATAATTGGCGTAATTTTTTAATGGTTGAAATATTCATATTGGAATATATAGGAATGTCGGATTCTAGTACGAGATTTAACGTTTGGCGTAACCTTAATTCATAACCTCGCTCATTAAAGAACGGATAATAACCTCTTTCAACATACTCTTTAAATGGAATAAGAGGGTGTTCAATATCGGGTATCTCAACTTTGTTGGCAAGTATATCTTCGAAAGAATAGGTGGGCAAGTTTAATCCTAAAGATATGTTAAGATACTCTCTAAACGACAATCCTGCAAGATGATACATCAGAGCCCTACGACTTAGATCGGCACTACCTTTGTATATTTCTAAAATGGACGAACCGGTAAAAACAATCTGTAAATTAGGAAAATGGTCATACATCATCTTTAGTTCTTGCGACCACGAGTCGTACTTATGAACTTCATCTATATATAGCTTTTTACCCCCATTTTTATAAAATGTCGAAGCTATATCATAGAGTCTATTTTCGCTAAAAAAGAGGTCATCAGCATAAATAAATAGCGTTTCTTCGAGATTGTCGTGCATTTTAATATGCTGTAATAGCAATGTAGTTTTTCCAACCCCTCTTGCTCCAACAACCGCTACCATTCGAGCTTCCCACTCTATTTCGTCGTGCAAATACCTTACAAAGTCTATTTTAACAGCTTTAATAAGCGTTTTAGATAATTCAATAATATGTTCCATGGCCGTTAAATTTTCATTTCATGGTGCAAAGATAATAAAAAATGCTAAACTAAAACAGCAATTTACTGATAAAATGCTGTTTTTATTTAGCGTTTTATTAGTAAGTCAAACCAAATGCCCATAAAGGGATGATATTATTATAACCATACTCTATGTCATCTTTAATGATATATGCATTCTCAACTCCTTCTATCTGCTTCTTTCCTTTATATTTACCACCAATTTCAAATGTGTATTTTCCAATAGAGAAGTCGGCAACTGATGAACTTGTAACCTCTTTTATTGTCCGCATGAGTGTATAGAATACACTCTCCCTAATATTTCCGATATTGGGTTCTTCTTCGCAGATGCAGTAAGCAATATTGGGATTGTTGAGATATACATTATCTACTTTACCTAATAGTCTAATACCCCTAGTATCATCTCGTAATTGGTTGATTATACCAGCTTTTTCAAGATAGAACATCAATTCTGGAACGGCGTTGCGATTCATATCTAAATCCCTTGATAACTTTGAGAAGTTAGGCTTAAATGGAACACTTTGTGCTATAATGTAGAGCATTTTTTTTAATTTCTGTACAGTAGCTACATTCATTTGAGCAAAATTAGGAATGTCATTTTCGAGCGTCTGATAAATTACATTTCTTAAACGCAAGAGGTATCCGTCTTCGTTAAAAAATGGGTAGTAACCAGTTTGTAGATACTCCTTAAAAAGCTGCAATGGCCTATGCTCTTTGTATGGAAATTCTATTTTATTGGCAAGAATATCCTCCATAGCGTGAATGGGAAGATCTATATCTCTGCTTATCTTTAAGAACTCCCTAAAAGAAAGTCCTTCTAACTTATACTCAAGTTTCCTACGGCTTAGGTCGGCGCCTCCTTTTTCTAAATCCAAGATAGAAGAACCAGTATACACCACTTTTAACCCTGGAAGGAGATCGTATATATTTTTAATCTCTCTGGACCAGCCTTTGTATTTATGAATCTCATCAATATATAGCTTTTTACCTCCATTTAGATAAAACTCATCGGCAAGTTCCACCAACGTGTGCGTTGTGAAGTATAGGTCGTCGGCAGTAACGA
Source organism: uncultured Lentimicrobiaceae bacterium (assembly GCA_964371885.1). Taxonomy (GTDB): domain Bacteria; phylum Bacteroidota; class Bacteroidia; order Bacteroidales; family WCHB1-69; genus CAYJOY01. The sequence continues at coordinate 16,541 of CAYJOY010000004.1, forward strand.
ATAAGGATTCGTCTACATTATCGTGCATCTTAATATGTTGTAAAATAAGCGTTGTTTTCCCTACTCCTCTTGCTCCTAATATGGCTATAAGCCTACTACTCCAGCTTATCTCATCGTGTAGGTAGCGTATAAATTTCAGCTCAGTATTCTCTAATGACAGTCGATATGAACGAATTAATTTTTCCATAATCATATTATTATTACGCTGCAAAGATAATAAAAATTGCACGACAAAACTAGCGTTTTTCGATAAAATTGCATGTTTTATTGTGCAATTTTGGTTAAGTTGTCAATTTAAGCTGCCAAAAAATGTTCTCCATATTTTTCAACAGTTTATTAGTAAGGATTTTGTGAACTTGTTATGCCACAGTTGAGGGAGCACCTACATATAGAACATTTGGTGAGGAAGTAGTTTATATTGGCTGCCTCCATATTTTCTTTCGGCATAGTAAGCATCTTTAGTCAGAGCGGGATAAAAATTGGAGTTAATGGTACATTCCTGAAGTGGCGCCTTTATTTTAGCAAAATCAAGGATGGTTATGAATGGGCATAGCGTTTCGTTGCTCATCCTACTATTGAGTTGCGAAATGTTTTCGAGGTGTACAATGTATGAACTATTCCACAGGACAATGATATTTCTGAATAGGCATAGCGTATACATAGTAACAATTTGCATCTGAACCCCTTACATCAAAGCGAATTTGTTCTGCAGTAACATCACAACAGGGGTTCGCTACTAAACAACGTGATAATCTTTTAATTTTGTAAGGGGTAAGTATTAGAAATTGCGATGAAAAATCAAATTGTGGCATCGCGTATCCTTTCTCTATCCAAAAATCGCTTTCATAATTACTTCTTATAAGTATTATATCTGCTATTCGTTTCTTGGCATCAAACTCACCATGATAAGAATAGAAATCACCACTTTTGAAAGAGTCGTTTTTAGTAATTGGGTAATTGTATTCCCCCATCCATGTTGTATTAATGGTTAAACACACTCTTAACAATAACAGTATAAATAAAGGAATAGCAACTATTAACAGCAAATGCAATGTATATCTTTTCATGGTTCTATTATTTAAGATGCAAAAATACAGAATTTATAGATAATAGTGAAAAAACATCCTAGATTCTAGGGAAAACGCTATCTTTGCCAGCAGAAATACCTGCTTTTCAAAAAGTAATGAGGACTATTTTTGAATGTAGGTTGAATGTTTAGAGCTCCCCTTTCAATAAAGTCACCTGCAAAAATGCGTATCACCTAATCTAAACTTATTTCAACTTCACTTTAGCAAAATTCGGGTTGCATAATCTATAGAAGCGGTGTATTTTTGCATCGTGATTAAAGGAGTATAATCACACAATTATTTTATTACTAATTCCCCAAAGGAGAGGGTATTGATGGAATATTTGCGATGTAATTTGTTATTACACACAAAAACTGTATTCATGCTCCGACTTATTCAAATAAAGAAATAAAAACAAACAAAATTAACCATTAAAATTTAAAAGAGATGAAAATTAAAGGATTAATAATTGCCTTAATCATGTTTATGACAACAGTGGGAACATACGCTCAAAACGGGGCAACACCCGAAGAGGTAATTATGAAAGTGCATCAAGCGGTAGAACTATTAAAAGAAAAAGGCGATGCAGCTTTGCCAATTTTAAGAGACAGTACTTCAGAATACAGTTGGAAAGATACTTATATCTTCATTATTGATGTAGGTAATAGTGTCGTGTTATCAAATCCTGCGTTTAGAGAGCGTGAGGGGGGAAACATACGTGAGCACAAAGATTGGAATCAAGATCCATACGGACAATGGCTGTGCGAATTGGCGATGAATGGTGGAGGTTGGATGGAATTCAATTGGCCTAAACCTGGACAGCAAAATGGGGTACGCAAAGTTTCATATATTTATCCAATACCTGGATTAAAATATACTGTTTGCGCAGGAGTTTATGATGAAACACGCTCAATTGAAGAGCTTAATGCGTTAACAGAAAAACTGTTAGAAGAAAAGAGCAACAAACCCGTTGTAAAGTAATCTTAGATGTAAAGCCTGCGTTGAAAACGAATACTAAAAGTAAAATATGATAATAAATATTAGTGGGAGAACAGATATCATCAACCATTATTCTGATTGGATGTTTCATCGATTTTCTGAAGGGTATGTTTTGTCAAGGAATTCGTTATTTCCCCGTTTTATTCGAAGATACGAGCTTACCCCCGACAAAATAGATTGTATTATTTTTGGTTCTAAAAACTATGCACCTGCAATAGATCGACTTAGTGAAATCACCGATAGATATAACACCTATTTCTACTATACCATAACTGCGTATGGGAAAGATGTCGAACCTTTAATTCCTGATATAGATAGTAGTATTAATACGCTATACCTGTTGGAGAAAATAGTTGGGGCTAACAAAATAGCTTGGCGATATGACCCAGTGTTGTTAACAGAAATATACACCATAGAAAAACACATTGAAACTTTTGAATATATGTGCCAAAAACTCACTGGGCACATTGATAGATGCATTTTTTCTTTTGTAGAAATGTATAAAAAGCACAAAACCAACTTTCCTGAACTCATTGAAATGACGTATGAGCAAAAGGATTATTTGGCAGCAAAACTTGGAGGAATTGCTAAAAAATATAACATAACCCTACAAACATGTGGACCCGAAGCGCACTACGCAGATTATGGAATAAACAAATCAGAATGTGTAACTTTAGATATTTTAGGGAATGCTAACAATATACAGTTTAGAAACTTAAAACACAAAGGCTTCCGAGATGGCTGCGGTTGTATGCAAAGTCGTGACATTGGCGCATTGAATTGCTGCCCTAATGGGTGCAAATATTGTTATGCCAATAAGAGCCAAAGCCAAGCAATAGAGAACAATAAAAAGCACGACCCGATGTCGCCACTTCTTATAGGCTATGTTCAGCCTAATGACGAGGTGGGGCAAGGATCGCAAAAGTCATTCTTAAAGAAGAAATAAAATATGGAAAGAGATAAAATAACTCAATACTTATTTGAAAATCAAGACTCTAAATATCGTGATTTTCATTCAAAACTAATACCTGGCATTGAGAATATTATTGGAGTCAGGGTACCAATACTTCAAAAGTTAGCGAAACAAATTGCCAAAGGCGATTACTCAAGCTATCTTAAACAATTAGATTTTCAGTACTATGAGGAGCGAATGGTTTATGGATTAGTTTTAGGCTCAATTCGGAAAGATTTTGATACTGTTACCCACTACTTGAAAGGGTTTGTTCCGATGATTGATAATTGGGCCGTATGCGATTCCCTTTGTTCCTCGTTAAAAGAGGTGAAAGCGCATCGTGAAAGTGTGCTGCCATATCTCATAGAATGCTGCCGTAGTAGTGAAGAGTATGTAATCCGTTTTGGAATTGTAATGTTTCTGAATTACTATTGCGATGACGCGCATATAGAGGTACTCCTTTCTGAATTTAATAAAATCTCGAATGAGGCGTATTATGTGCGAATGGGGGTGGCGTGGGCTGTCTCTATCTGTTTTGTAAAGTGTCGCGAGCGCACTATACAGTATCTGCTAGATAATAAAATAGACGATTGGACGCATAACAAGTCTATCCAAAAAATAGCAGAGTCATTCCGTGTAACCGCAGAGGATAAAGAGATGGTTAAAACGCTAAAAAGGGCGAAACAATAACAACTATTGCTATGTACAAAATTGGCAGCTTGGCTAATGCATCTTTAATATTTCCATCTATTATTACAATGCAAAAATATAGAATTTATAACATCGCGAACTAAATAACATTCCCTAGCAATGAAACATATTAATTTAAATATTTTATAGCTACCACTTTACAGCCCGATTCATTATTCGAATAGCTTGTAGTCGTTTCTACCGTAACTGCATTTTTATCTTTCTCCTTATCCTTTGTTTTTGTTTGCGACACCGTTTCATTGGCTGGTCCTAAAACAATAATGGCATCGGCCCCTAACTTTCTCGCTTTCCTTTTAATGCGGTTGAACGTACTTTTACGATTAACTGCACCCTCACTTTCAATAATCGCAATTTCGGTATAATCACGGGTTGGCAGTTTTGTATAATAGGCATCCATTTGGTCCGATTTAGACTTTGCAGGGTGCTTGCTTCCCATTACTATGGTAGTTACCTTACAGCTTGACAAGATAAAAGATAATACTATAGAGGTGATGATAAGTTTTGTTTTCATATTACAATTAAAAATTTTGTTTTTTCCGAAAACGGTTAAAATAATCAAATATTATTCTCACTTCAAACTTTCAAAATAGGCCATAATCGATTGATGGGAAACTTGTTCCAATACCATACAGCCTGCAAAGAGCAACATTACGGCAAAAGCAACCCCTTTACGCACACCATCATAATACAAATTACGGTTTGTATTGCACAAATTACGGGGATTTATCACAAAGGAGTCTATTGCAGTTAAGGAGTAACTCCATACTATCACAAAAAACAAGAAGAGAATCGTATTTCATCAATAAAAAGGGGTTATTCGTTTTCATTGTATCAAAATTATATCCATTACGCTTTTTGCGTTACGTAAAAAGCGTAATGGATATTGTGCAACATAAATGCCTTTATTTTCACACTGACTGTTTGAACTTTACGTTCATTTTTTCAATGAGGTGCTCATTGCCATTATTTTAAAATAATAGAAGACGTCTTAGTTTAATAACATTGAAATACTAATAATCAACACTTTAATTGCTAACACTCTATTGAAACTGGCTAATTAGTATCTTATCGAATAATCTATCGCTTAAATACTTTCTCATAAACATTAACGGCTTTGCATACGATCCAGCCACGTATCTAGTTTTAGGCTTTTTGGCATGCACCGCTTTATCTATCAATTTTGTTATTACACTTGGGTTTGAAAGTTTGCCTTTCTCAGCCATTTCTTTACTTGATTTTAACATTTTGTTTAAGGTCGTTGCATAAGGTCCTTTTTCAAGATCACCTTGTAAATTCTGAAAGAAAACATCGGTGAATTCAGTGTCAATCCCCCCCGGCTCAACAATAACTACATCGACTCCAAAAGGCATTAACTCCACTCTCAAACAATCACTCCATCCTTCTAGTGCGTGTTTAGTAGCATGATACCAAGATCCAAAGGGGGTATAGATTTTACCACCCATTGATGATATGTTTATAATAGTCCCAGATTTTCTATCACGCATATTAGGAATAATCTTTTGCGTGAGACTGGCAAGTCCAAAAATGTTCACTTCAAATTGCCTTCTTGCTACTTCAATTGGTGTTTCTTCAGCTGGACCATAAACTGCATATCCTGCATTATTTATCAATACGTCAACTTTACTTTGCTCTTTTAAGATTTGATCCACTGCCTTTCGAATTTGATTTTCATCAGTAATATCTAATGCTATGACTTTTCCTCCAGCCTGAACGATGTCATCCATCATCTCCACTCTTCGAGCTAATCCATACACTGTATGCCCTTTTTTTAGAAGGTGCAAAGCAAAATTTTTCCCCATCCCTGATGATGCACCCGTTACAACAATTACTTTCTTCATTTTTTTGATATTTTTTTGTTTATTATTACGATGCAAAATAACAACAAAGGTCGCACACCATCATAATACAAATTACGGTTTGTATTGCACAAATTACGGGGATTGGTGAAAACATCTTCTCATAGATTCATAAAAGCTGGCAATTGCATTACGCGATGAAGTTAACTACATTCGCTAAGAAACATTTCGTTAAAATATTTTTTTGAGTGAATGCAATAAAAACCGTTTTTTTGAATTATATTTGTAAAATAATTACGAAATAAACAATAAAACGCCATGGTTAAAGAGTTCTCAATAGAAAATCATCTTTCGATAGATACTATGCAGACCATATCATTTGAGGCGACTTCTGACAGAACGCATCAAGATGATTTAGTTTTTAGCGTTGCACATCCTGTAACTGGAAGCAAAACTAAGATTTTGAAAATGACAGCAATATATGGCGCAAATGCCTCTGGCAAAACTAATCTCATCATAGCATTAGAAGAGGTGTTTAGAAAGTTACTGGATTTCAAGCAAACGAAAGAAGAGAAGATTCGCTATTTCCCATTTGGAATGAAGAATGATAGAGATACTTATATGAAGGTGTGCTTTTTTATTAATGGAATAGAATATTCGTACGAAATTTCATTCAACGAGGAGGTGATTAAGACTGAAAAGATGAGATTTAATCCTAATGGTGTTACTTCCTTATTTTATGAACGTAAATATGATGATGTAAAAAGAGTTTCCGTAATTAGTTTTGGTGAAAATGTTTATTTACCCAAAGCGGATCGAGATCATATCATAAAAGAAACTAAAAAAAACCAAACGGTACTAGCCACATATATTGCAACAAATATATATGCCCAACATTTAGCTACAGTAGAAAATTATGTAAAAAAATCGATAAAAGATTCACTCCGTAAAGAGGTTGTTGACTTAAACAATGTTAGGAGTATTATTAAAACGATAGTTAGTGATGAAGAGAGAAAAAAAATATTCTTTGACGACATATCTTCAGCTGGATTCAATATTAAAGATATTATATATAAAGAAGTTGGACTACCTAATGAGTTTATTGAACAGATAAACACAAATGAAAACATCCCTCCAGAATTAAAGAGTGAGTTACTGGCTAGAAAGCTAGTTAATGTTGATATTGTACATGGTAAAAATAGCAACCTATTTACCCTGCCCTTAGACCTCGAATCGAGGGGAACATTAAGGTATTTCGAAATGTCAGATGCAATGTATGATATGATGAGCAATGCTTGCGTATACATGATTGATGAAATAGAAAATGCTATTCATTACGATTTGTTAGTTTTGTATCTTAAAAAGTTTATATTAAATGAACATAACTCTCAGTTGATATTTGCAACGCACGATCAACTTCTATTAGATGAGGAATTTATTCGTCGTGACATGGTTTGGTTTACTGAAAAAAACGAAGCAACATCTGCCACTGAAGTTTATTCTGCTTCTGATTTTGGGTATCATAAAAATGTATCGATGTATAAACTTTATAAAGTGGGCAAATTTGGTGCAAAACCAAGTATTGGCTCTCCTTTTGTTGCATTAAAAAGTAATAGCAATGAGTAGAGGTGTTACAAATAGAAATAAACATAAACCCAACAAAAAGAGCGTTGTTGTTATTGGGGAGGGAATAACCGAATATTATTATCTGAATTCTATCAAAGGTTTGGTAAATGCCTCTATAAAACCAGAGCTATGTAAAGATGGGTTAGGGTATGTGCGCAAAGAAATAGCAAAGTGCCTTAAGGATCCCTATGATGCAATATATTGCCTTATTGACATGGATAACAAGAAAGACAATAAGGCATATCAGGCATTTTATGATGAATACAATGGCAAAATACACAAACAAGGGAGAAAAAATGAACAACGAACAACAAAAATACATGTGATTGAAAGTTTGCCATGTCTTGAAATTTGGTTTTATTATTACTTTGAATATTCCGCCGCGAATTATCAATCATTTGAAAACATAAATCCACTTAAAGCTAAACTCTGCCATTTTTTAAAGGATTACAAGAAGAATAAAACATATCTTAATAGAGCCTGCGGATTACATCAATTTATTGTTAATCAAGGAGGATCTTTTGTGAATGCTTTGAAAAATTCAAAATCATCAATAGACAATAAAGCTCGAGGGGGTACAGGTGCATATACAGAAATGAAACACCTGTTTGATGATATATTAAAAGATGAGATAAAACAGGAGTTGAAAATTTATCAAGAGGAAGAAAAGAGAATCCTTGAAGGATACTGAGTTCGAAAATAGAAAGATAATAAATAAACATCATGGCAAATTCTACAAATAAGTGTCCAAAATACATTGCCAAACGCTTACAGAGGAAAAAACAGAAGCGTTATTTTAGCTCTTTTTTAATGGTTAATTTGCATTATATAAGCGTTTAACATGAAAGTTACTAGTGCAATACAAATGTATTTGCCACAAAATTTTAAGTATGAATTCAAAGCCCTAACGGACGGTATTCATTCAGAATTTACTAACAATTAAAATTATATTGTATCTTCGCAACTTGAAACACTCAAAACATGGCAAACAACATAAAGATCCCCTACGGCGTGTCTAGTTACGAACAATTACGAACCGAAAACTATTTCTACATAGATAAGACTCAGTATATTGCGGAATTGGAAAATTTTCTAAACCCCATTTTTTTGCGTCCGCGTCGTTTTGGAAAAACCTTGTTATGTACTACATTAGCCTCTTACTACGACATTAACCAAAAGCACCGCTTCGAGGAACTGTTTGGCGATACTTGGATAGGGAAAAATCCAACCCCATCGCAAGGAAAATATATGGTGTTGCACCTCGATTTTTCGATTGTGTACGCCACGGTGAATACAGCCGAAGAGCTAGCTAGGAATTTTGACAAAGTAATACGACCCTATTTAACTGGCTTTGTGAATACTCAATACAAAGAATATTTCAAAGATTTTAGTTACAATGCTGATGACACTGCTTGGGACTTGTTATCTAACATTACAAAATACATAGCAAACAACAACCTCCCGCAACTATACATTATTATTGACGAATACGATAACTTTACCAACCAGCTCATTACCTCTAACAGAGATTCGTTATACATGGATATTCTTTCGGGCGATGGTTTCTTGAAAACATTTTTCAAGATTATAAAAGCCGGACAACCAAAAAGAGCCATTGAGCGAGTGTTTATTACAGGAGTGCTCCCAATTACCATCGACGACTTGACCAGCGAATATAACATTGGGGAGGTGGTTACGTTACGCCCTAATTTAGTCAATATGTTGGGCTTTACCCACGAGGAAGCCAAACGCTACCTAACCGCTATTTTTGAAGCGAACCATTACGATAAAGAAACCATGCCAGAAATTTGGCAACTACTGATAAATAATTACGATGGCTATCGATTTTTGCCCAATGCGGAACCCATTTTTAATTCAACCATTCTTACCTACTTCTTTAAAATTTTTACCATAGATGGAGGTGTAGTCCCTGATGAATTGATTGACGAGAACCTGCGCACCGATGTGAGTTGGATAAAACGATTGGCACAAAATAACGAAAGTGCCATTAAGATGTTGGAACAAATTTTGACACAAAATACACTGCAATATTCTGTGAGTGAGCTCACCAGTAAATTTAATAGAAATAAGTTCATTCACAAAAACTTCTTTGCTATAGCAATGTACTATTTAGGTATGACCACACTTGTAGACGATTACGACATGCAATTGCCCAACAATACCATGAAACTTATTTTTACCGACTACTACAATACTTTATGCGATTTAGAAGGCGATAACGATAAGTATGTGCCGTACTTCCGACAATTTACCAAGGACTTTAAAATAGAGGGGTTAATGGAATGTTATTTCAAACATTATCTCGGATTATTTGTGGCACAAAGTTTCGATAAGTTTAATGAAAATTTTGTAAGAAATACCTTTTACGAATTGTGTAATAGATATTTAAAAAGAGGGTTTCTTATTAATATGGAGCAAAACTACCCATCAGGTCGCTCAGATTTTGAGATCACGGGACGCTCGGGTACTGCCTATCATCGTAATAAACATATAGTAGAATTGAAATACTTTAAAGCGAGCGAGTGGAAAAAAATTAATACCCTCACCGAACCCTACGCTGAACACATAGAGAAGATAAACGGCTACGCCCACGATGCCTTGCAAATGTTACCTGGCTTTAAAGTGTATAAACATATTATTTACTTAGCTGGCAATAAGGGGTTTAAATATTTTGCTTTAA
>CAYJOY010000005.1:0-12384 GCA_964371885.1 uncultured Lentimicrobiaceae bacterium
TAATAGATAAATATGTAGAAGAAGAAGATGGAGTGCTTTCTTAAAATTGCGGAATATTAACACAAATTTCCAAAAAAACATAAAATCAAATTAACTATTTATTATGTAGAAAATCTGTAGTACACCAAATAGAATAGGCTGTGCCTTATAATACAAGTTAACACAATCTTCCCTTCATTGACGTCATTGCGCGCTTGACGCTCAATCTTGTACATACAAGGTAGTGCTTAATTTTCAGAAGATTGCCAAACAAGTCCGCAATGACGTCATGGATGCCAAGAAGGAATTATTAAAGTAGATGTTCTCTTTGAGCATGAACGGCTTGGCTTACACATCAAGGCAGGGCGATAAACTCGCAATGATATTTTAGGAGATAATTTTTAACTTTCCAACCTTCAACTTTCTTGTAAAAAAACAGTCCATCACAATCCTCCTTCGAGTTTATGTAAAAATTCACAAAACCTCCTTTGTTTTTGTGTAGTTTCATAAAAAATATATCTCTTTACCATCTGTTTAACTTACGATTTATAAGGGATGAAACGACAAGTTTACAAGCAGTTACTTGAATGGAAAGAGAAATCTTCTGATAAACGGAAGCCATTGGTGCTCCGCGGCGCGCGTCAAGTGGGAAAAACTTGGATATTGAGAGCATCTTGAAAAGCTATATCACAAAATACGCTCCATCACTTGCCATCAGAGCCTCTTTATCTCCGTTTAGAAGGGAAGAGCATTTCACCAATATCCCGTTATATGCCATCTCTTTAATGGGGAGGTTTTTGGGTGAATGATAATTTTGCTCTCTCTCCGATTTTATTGTGTATTCGTTTCGCTAGCTCCTGAAAAGATTATACTTTCCCAACTTTTTTCGTCCATAGAAGAATATTTTTGCAAAAGTAGCATTTTTTTCTTTTATAAAAGAAAAAATAAAGAATCAATTATCTAAAAAGTCAACACAATACAGCATTGCTGTTTTCATTTTTAAATTGTTATACTTTTACGCATCCCAAAGTACTTTACTATAATTCCGCATTAATATAACCTGAAAACTTCGCATCCCATTTTTTTTTGTAATTTTGCAGCCGTTAATAATCAAATAATAGGCAATACGGCTCCCTTTTATTTGAATAGTATAAATCATTGAGCCAGCTAAAATTATGAAGAAAATCTATTTTATTTTATTCGCTTTCGCAGTTGCACTTACATCGTGCCAAAAAGTATCAGAAAAGAATTTGTACGGAAAATGGGAAGTTGAAACAATTCTTTATCAAGGTGAAACTCAAAGCATATCTCCAGCTTATGATTATTGGCACATTGAATTCAAAGAAAATGGAGATTTAATCTACACTGTTGAAGGAATAGAGGCTTACGGTACATATCTCTATAGTAAAAGCGATGAATCAATTAGCACATATATGAATATAGAAGGTGAAAGTTTTAGTAGCACATTCTCTATTGATTTATTTACAGACACATATTTAGAAGTGTATGGAGAAGCAGCTATCGCAGAGGAAGCCGTTCGTATTACTTTAACAAAAATGTATTAATATTAATACATTTTATCATTTTCAAGCGTCATATTTTGACGCTTTTTTTATTTAATAACCCAAGCGACATTGCCAGATATCTTTCTTACGATGCGCATTTTTTATTCCCCCTACAATTTCATCTTCAAACTCACCAGCAAGTAGTTTTCCCTTTTTGCCAACTTTGAGAGTTAGGTGATATAGGGACTGTAGCACATACCAGAAGTCCGCGCATACCCTCTCCTTAGGCAAATTGATAATTCAACATTTTATCTATTTCTTCGAAAACCAACCCGTTGTATTGTTCGCAATCCTCACCAACATTAACATTACGGGCACCTCTACCAATACTCCTACTACGGTAGCTAAAGCAGCACCCGATTGCAGTCCAAACAGAGAGATGGCCACTGCTACTGCCAACTCAAAGAAGTTACTCGCGCCAATCATCCCTGCTGGTGCCGCTACGTTGTGAGGAAGTTTTGCCCATTTTGCCCACAGATAGGCCACAAAGAATATAACTACCGTCTGCAAAATTAAAGGCACGGCAATGAGTCCAATATGGAGTGGGTTGGCCAAAATTTTATCCCCTTGAAACGAGAAGAGGATGATGAGCGTTAGGAGTAAACCGATGATGGTAGTATTATTAAATTTATTTACAAATACATTATTAAAATACTCAATCCCTTTTTTCTTCACTACACTTATTCGCGTAATCACACCTGCTAAAAGTGGAATTACCACAAATAGCACCACCGAAAATATAAGGGTACTCCATGGTATTACAACGCCTGTTACGCCCAATAGTAGCGCTACAATAGGGGTGAAAGCTACCAAAATAATAAGGTCGTTTACCGCTACTTGCACTAATGTGTAGGCGGCATCGCCCTTGGTTAAACGACTCCAAACAAACACCATTGCGGTACATGGAGCCGCTCCCAACAATACGGCACCCGCTAAATATTCGTTGGCCAAATCAAGGGGAATCCACGTTTTAAATACTACGTGAAAGAAAAACCAAGCCATGGCAAACATCGTAAATGGTTTGATGAGCCAGTTGGTGATACAAGTAATTAAGATCCCTTTAGGCAGTTTACCCACATTTTTCACACTCTGAAAATCTACTTTCAGCATCATGGGATATATCATCATCCATATCAAAATAGCTACTGGAATGGATACCGATGCGTACTCAATCTGCCCTAAAAACTGCGGTATTATAGGGGCAAAATGACCCACCGCAATACCAATAATAATACATAAAGCCACCCATACCGTGAGGTAGCGTTCAAAAAAACCGATTCCAGATACTTTTTTTTCCATATAATCTTAACTTGTATTTTTTACACTTAGTTTGTTATTCGTAAAACAACAAACGACATTTTGTGAAACATATTATTATGAATTAAAATATTTTTCCGCATCAAGAAAAGGGGCAAGATGTCCTACCAAAATAAAGCAAAAAAGCGAGCTTTTATGAAGCCCGCTTTTTTGCTTTATTAGGTTTAAATGAGAAACTATTTCACTATCGTCATTTCATCTAATAGGTAGCCAGCGCCTCCTAATTTATCTACAATAAAAAGGATATAGGCAGCATCTACGCATATAGTACGTTGTTTTTCTGGGTTATAGATAATATCGCTGCTTAGTGCTTCCCAGTTGCCATCGAATGCACAACCAATAAGTTCACCATTAGCATTAATAACAGGAGAACCTGAGTTTCCACCCGTTATATCGTTATCGGTTAAGAAACAAACTCTTAACTCGCCATTTTTGCCATACATGCCGAAATCTTTAGTTTCTAGCAATTTTTTAAGTCTTGCAGGCACATCAAATTCAGGATCGTTAGGAATCTCTTTGTCTAAGATACCTTGTGTAGTGGTAAACCAGTTGTAGTGCACCGCTTCGTATGGGTAATAATCTACTACTTTACCATAAGTGGTGCGCATTGTAGAGTTAGCATCTGGATACATTGGTGTTCCTTGGTTCATCTCTTTTAAAGCGGCTACAAAAAGCTTGCGTGGTGCTGCTAGTTTGGAGTCTAAATCTCCCCCTTGTCCTGAGAAAAGGGTTAAGTATAGTCCTGTAGAGAATTGCACGCCTAAGTCTGCATCTAATTTTTTAGCAGAAGGTTTGTCTAAGAATTTTTCGAAACGCTCATCAGAAGTATAGATAGAGGTATTCATAAATTCGTCTACAAATAGTTCATAATCGCCGTTAAACTTGGTGTTTATATACGTAATAATAGAGCATTCAGCTTCTTTAGGAAGTGTACTTAACAATTTTAGTGAACCTACCAAAACGGCTTTTTCGGTTGCTAAATCTTCCCCTTCTAACATTTCTTTACGTTGTGTTATAAAGGCAGCTTTCTCTTCTTCTGTAAATTTCTTTTGTCCATCTTTTAGTTGTGGGCGAATTCTTAGTCCCATCATTCCATATTTAGAAGTAATTAAAGGCACTTGCGCATACCACATTTTTTGTACGTCGACTGGGTCAGCATTATTGAAAACGTCGGCAATTTCTGCAAGGACATTACCATATTTTTTCACTCTTTCTGGATCTTTGTTTATCCATTCGGTAAGTTCTGCTTCCATTTTGCTCTTTTTATCTTCTACTCTTAGTTTTTTCAAGCTCATGGCTTCTCCTTCTAATTTTTTCCACCAGTTAGCATAGCCAGCATAGCTATCGGCATAATTAATACGAACGGTATCGTTAGCATGCATGGCTTCGCGAATTACTGGGAGTACATGGTCGAAAGCATTCACTACGGTAGGGTTAAATACTTCGGCAGTATGTTTTACTTCATAAGAGGTCATAAAGCGGGTAGTAGTACCTGGGTATCCCCAAATCATAGCGTAATCTCCTTTTTCAATTCCTTGAATGTTAATAGGGAGATAGTGTTTAGGTTTTAGTGGCACGTTATCGGCAGCGTACTCTGCTGGTTTTCCGTCGGGACCGGTGTAAATTCTGAAGATGGTGAAGTCGCCAGTATGACGAGGCCACATCCAGTTATCGGTGTCGCCACCAAATTTACCCACTGCACTTGGAGGTGCAAATACTAAGCGTACGTCTTTATAAGTTTCATAAATAAACATATAAAACTCGTTACCTTCGTAAAAAGGTTTTACTACTACTTTATATTTTCCCTCTTCGCTATTCTCTTTTTCTAATTTTCTAATAGCCGCTTTTTTTGATTTTTCAATTTGCGCCTCACTTTTTAGTGTGTCTGTTCCTGCTAAAACCGTTTTGGTAACATCGTCCATTCTCACTAAGAAAGATACGGTAAAGCCAGGGTTTGGTATCTCTTCTTCTAGGCTCATTGCTGCAAAACCATCTTTTAGGTAATCGTGCTCGGGTGTAGAGTGCTCTACAATATACGAATAACCACAATGGTGGTTGGTTAACATTAACCCATTTTTCGAGATCATTTCACCGGTACAAAATCCAGATCCTAATTGTACGATGGCATCTTTTAAAGATGAGTTGTTAATGTCGTACATTTGCTCTGGCGTTAATTTAAGCCCTAACTTTTGCATTTCTGCATAGTTATAATCTTTAATAAACATTGGGAGCCACATCCCCTCATCGGGTGGTGTAGTTGCTTTAACAGCAGTAAACTGAAAAGCAACGATAGCTAATAATAAGATCAATTTTTTCATTTTGTTATTGCTTTTTGCTCCTAGCTTAAAGCTAGGAGCTGATTAATATTTCTTTAAATTAGTATGCTCTTGCAAACACTACCCTTCTTTGAGAAGGTTTCCCTGTAAGGATACATTTTCCCTCTTCTTCAGGGGCATCGAAAGGGATGCAACGGATAGTGGCTTTTGCTTTTGTTTTAATTTCTTCTTCTGTTTCAGGAGTTCCATCCCAGTGGGCTACTACAAAGCCGCCTTTATTATCGAGAATATCAATAAACTCTTCCCATGTATCTGCGGGGCGTGTATTTTCTTCTCTAAATTGGAGGGCTCTGTTGTAGATATTTTGTTGAATATCTGCGAGTAACTCTTCTACGTGTTGTGCTAATCCATCGAACGATTTCGATTGTTTTTCGAGGGTATCGCGTCTTACAATTTCCACTTGGTTATTTTCCAAGTCGCGAGGCCCAATTGCCATGCGCACAGGCACCCCTTTTAGTTCGTACTCGTTAAATTTCCAACCCGAGCGTTTAGAGTCGTCGTCGTCGAATTTCACGGTAATATCTTTCGCTTTAAGTTCCTCAATAAGAGGGTTTATTTTTTCGCGAATCGCTTCTATCTGTTCTTCGTTTTTGTAAATTGGTATTATCACTACGTGGATAGGAGCCAATTTAGGAGGTAGTACCAAGCCATGGTCGTCGGAGTGGCTCATAATAAGCGCCCCTATTAGTCGTGTAGAAACGCCCCACGAGGTAGCCCAAACGTATTCTAACTTGTTGGTTTTATCGAGGAATTTCACATCGAATGCTTTGGCGAAATTTTGTCCTAAGAAGTGCGATGTTCCTGCTTGCAGTGCTTTTCCATCTTGCATAAGAGCTTCAATACAGTAGGTGTCGTCGGCACCAGCAAACCGTTCGTTAATACTTTTCACCCCTTTTAGAACTGGCATAGCCATAAAATCTTCGGCAAAGGTAGCGTATACGTTCAACATTTTTTCTGTTTCTACCAATGCTTCTTCTTTGGTAGCGTGAGCTGTGTGCCCCTCTTGCCATAAGAACTCGGCGGTTCTTAAGAAGAGGCGGGTGCGCATTTCCCAACGTACCACATTAGCCCACTGATTACAAAGCACTGGAAGATCGCGATACGACTGTATCCATGTTTTGTAGGTGTCCCAAATAATAGTTTCGGAGGTAGGACGAACGATGAGTTCTTCTTCTAATTTTGCATCTGGGTCGACCATTACGCCACCATTTGGATCATTTTTTAAACGGTAATGGGTAATAACGGCACACTCTTTTGCAAACCCTTCCACGTGTTCTGCCTCTCGGCATAGGAACGATTTAGGGATAAATAGAGGGAAGTAAGCATTTACGTGCCCTGTATCTTTAAACATTTTGTCTAATGCTGCGTGCATTTTTTCCCAAATGGCATAACCATAAGGTTTAATAACCATGCACCCGCGCACTGCGGAGTTCTCTGCTAAGTCTGCATTCTTCACAATGTCGATATACCATTGCGAATAGTCTTGTTGACGTGATGTGATATTCTTTGCCATTCGAAATATTATTCTGCTTTTTTGTAATATGAGTCTACTTTTTCTTTCAATTCTGGAGGAACTGGCATTAACAAGCGTAATTTAACTTGGTTTAACATAATATTGTTGTTTCTATCGTCGGCATTAATGCTATAAGCTTTTTCTAACCATTTGTGAGCCACGGCTAATACCTCTTTTTCTTTTGCTTGAATTTCGCGTACTTTATCCCAATTTTGCTCAGCGCGTGCTGCGGTGCTCTCTTCTTGGAATTTTTCTAATTCGTAGTAATAGCGGTAAGCCATTTGTTGGTTAAGGGCGAAGTTATTAGAATCGATAGCTAAACCTGCTAAGATCATGGGTTCTGCTTTTTCTAAATATCCTTTATTTAGTAAGTGGATAGCAATGATATTAATAACGGCAGGCTCTGTGCTGTACATTTTAAACAGGGTGTCGGCAGCTTGCTCAAACTTTTCTGTTTCGCCACAAAAAGCATAATAATCTAACTCATAACCTTTAAGGTCTAACGCTGCGCTATCTGGAACAGCTCCTCTTCCGGTTGCTAATATCTTTCCACAGTTTACGGTATCGTTTAATGCTTTATATTCATCGTAAAGGTTCAAGTAAATTTCTGCAAAGTCTACTTTTAATTTTGCCGCTTCTTCTAAACTTTTAATATAATTCTCTTTATCTCCTTTAACATTATAACAGATGGCCATATCGTAGAAACAATAGGCAATATATTTTCTGTTAGCTGTAGCATCCGCTCTATATGAGCGGATGGCTATTTGTAAATATTCAATTGCTTTATCGTATTGTTTTGCTTGCATTTCTAATGCTGCCATCTCGCCAATAGCAGGTGCTACTAACGATTGTCCATATTTTGGGTCTAACATCCCCGACATTGGTTTTACCTCCGCTTTCAATTCTACAGATTTATAGAACGCGTTTGCCGATTCGATAATGGCATTGGGGTAACGTAATTCGTAGTTAGCATCTCTCTTTTTTCTGTTACCTTCAAATTGGAACAACTGTAACTCTACATTTCCTTTTATGAGCCACAGTTCTGCACTATTTTGGTTGTCGGGCATACAAGCATCTAAAGTTCTTTTAGCTTTTAAAACTGCATTTTGTTTTAGATCATACCAGATGTCGTCTGCACATTGAGGTTGAGCAATTGATGTTTGCAAAAATAACACGCTGATTATCAGCAATAAAAAAGTTTTTTTCATGTTTTTTTCCGTTTAAAAAATAATCTGCAAAGATACATATATTTTGTTAGTAATAAAGATGTACTTTCGCGAGTTGAAAACAAAAAAAATCTACATTTTATTTTTATCCATTTTTTAATGAATTTTGTATTGTCTATATTATTGCAAATAAGCGTGTTATCTCAGTTGGTGATAAGTGAACCACCCACTAAGCCGCTTGCTGAACTTAGCAATAATGAGTTAACAATGCTTCTAAAAACTGCAAGTAATGAGATAAAAGCTGCCGAAATGCGCCAAAGTTTGGAAACCAACAGTACTGTTCTTAACGGACAAGTTTTGGTGGCTTTTGGGGAAGATATTTTTTACGAAAATTACCCAGGTTACACTACCCTACGCAGCCCTGGCGCTCACAATAGAATCGATAGCCTTACTGTTATTGAGTTAGCCTCCATCTCGAAGCAGTTTACAGCAGCAGCTATCTTAAAGTTGGCGCAAAACGGACAACTCTCTTTAGGCGACACCATCACGAAGTATCTCCCTCAACTCCCATATCGCAATATTACTATTCACCAGCTTTTAACACATACTGCTGGCATTGTCGATTATATCGATCTTGAGACCGCATTATCGGGATACCACGCACTCAATAACGAGCAGTTGGTGCAATTTTTTGGGAGGCAACGCCCTAAAATTTTATCGCAACCAGGCACCACCTTCGATTATATTAATACCAACTACGCTTTTTTAGCCTCTATTGTTGAGAAGGTTTCAGGAGAGTCGTTTACTAACTATATTCATAAGGAAATTTTTGCGCCAGCAAACATGGAGGAGGTCTATTTTTTTACAGAGATAGATTCGCTACCCACCGCTAAGTATGCCAAGGGGCACCTTTGGAATAAGCGCGAAGTGCCGTTCCATTCTATGAACTATACCTTAGGCGATAAAGGGGTGTACGCCACTGTTAAAGAGATGTACAACTGGTATTTAGCATATTTTATTAACTATAATATTTTACCCAAGGAATGGGTAGATTTAGCATGTACTCCTCATGCTGCTATTGAAAAAAGAGATAAAGAGGATAAGTCAGAATACAAATATGGATACGGACTACGAATAGAAGAGAGCCCCAAGTTTGGCAAGTTAGTATACCACGGCGGACTATGGCGCGGGTTTCACAACATTATGGTTTATCGCCCCGAGGACCAGCTTTTTGTGATATTTTTGAGTAATTTTAGAAACAAAGCTCACGTTGGCAAATGCGACCAATTGATGGGTATTATTGATGGGGCTTAATTTTTAAATACATTATGATTACATTTCAAGATTTTGACTTAAACGAGCATATCGTTGCGGCTATTGACGAACTTAACTTTAAAGTCCCAACGCCAATTCAGGCGAAGGCGATCCCTTTTCTGTTATACATGAAAGAGGATTTAATGGGGTTAGCTCAAACGGGCACTGGTAAGACAGCCGCTTTTGGGCTTCCTATCTTACAACAAATTAACACGAAAGCGAAACACACACAAGCTATTATTTTATCGCCTACCCGCGAGTTGGGGGTGCAAATTGCCAAAGATATGGAGAATTTTGCCAAGTATATCCCCAATTTAACTATTGCGGCTGTGTATGGCGGCGCATCTATAGAGAAGCAGATAGCGCTTTTGAACAAAGGGGCGCACGTAATTGTGGGAACACCCGGGCGCGTTATAGATTTAATGAAAAGGAAAGAGCTAAAAATTGATAATATAGAATTTGTAGTTTTAGACGAAGCCGATGAGATGTTGCAGATGGGGTTTAAAGAAGATTTAGATATTATTTTAGAGAAAACCCCTAAAGAGAAAAGGACCTTACTTTTTTCTGCAACCATGTCGAAAGAGATCCGCAAGATTGCCGATACCTACATGCGCAACCCTCACGAAATAGCCATAGGGCCACAAAATGCAGGGGCAGAGAATGTAGAACACTATTACCATTTAGTAGCTGCCAAAAATAGATATTTAGCATTGAAACGTATTGCCGACATGCACCCCTCTATTTATGGGATTGTGTTTTGCCGCACTAGAAAAGAGACGCAAGAGGTGGCCGACAAACTGATACAAGATGGCTACAATGCCGATTCGTTGCACGGCGACCTTTCGCAAGCACAACGCGATAGCGTAATGAGAAAGTTCAGAACCAAACATTTGCAAATGTTAGTAGCTACCGATGTGGCCGCACGCGGACTCGATGTAAACGACCTAACCCATATTATTAATTATAACCTTCCCGACGAGAGCGAAATTTACATTCACCGTTCTGGAAGAACAGGAAGAGCCGGAAAAAATGGGGTGTGTATCTCTATTGTTTACCCTAGAGATGTGAAAAGGATACAAGATATTGAAAAGATTATTCAAAAGAGCATTGCGAAAAAGCCAGTACCTGGTGGCGAAGAAATTTGCAGAAAGCAACTCATGAATATGGTAGCTAAGGTAGAAAAAATAGAGACGATAGACCAACAAATAGATGAGTTTTTACCAGAAATTCATAAAAAATTGAGTTGGCTTACTCGCGAAGAATTGATTAAGAGGTTTGTTTCGGTAGAGTTTAACCGCTTCCTAAACTACTACAAAGAGGCGCCAGATCTCAATATTCCTGAAGAGAAAAAGAGAGAAAAGAGAGAGAAAAAAGGGAAGAAAGGGGCTAAAGATAAAACTTCGTACTCTATTGTTTACCTCACATTAGGGACTAAAGATGGCTTTACCAAAACAAAACTTATTGATATGGTAAACAGCAACGAAGCACTTTCGGGAGCTGCTATTGGAAGGATTGAATTACTGAAGACTTATACCGCTTTTGAGCTAGAATCGTCTGTAGAAAAAGAGATTCCGAAGGCATTCAAGAATGCGAAATACGAGGGCAAAAAGTTCGAAATAGAGGTAGAAAAGGTAACGTCGAACAAGCGTAGCAAGAAAGGGAGATAATCTAGCATTTTTTATCACCAAGGCAACATTTAATGCCACTCATAAGGCTGGGGGTGAGGTATATCGCCCCCAATGCTGTTCATTTCATCTCACTAGTAGTGGGGTAAAAAAAATCTATCTGTGTAAGATAGATTTTTTTTAGATGGGAAGTTATTAGATGTCCCCTTTAGCAACAATAGGGGCTACAGCTTCGTATGTTTTCATCCCACCAGAGATGTTTTTTACATTTTCGAAGCCATGCGCTTTTAATATTTTAATGGCGAGGTAGCCGCGCAAACCAATGGCGCAACAAACATAAATCTCTTTATGGGTAGGCACCTCGTCAATCCTGTTTCTTAGCACATCTATTGGGATATTCACCGCCCCTTCTATCATTCCGTTTTTTGTCTCTTCTGGTGTTCTTACATCCAGCAGGAATGTTTTTTCGGGGTCGCGCGCTAGCACATCTCTCCATTTAGCCACGGGCATTACCCCCGTCATTATATTGTGTGCTACGTATCCAGCAATGGCAATTGGGTCTTTTGCCGATGAAAACGGGGGAGCATACGCATGTTCTACCTCCATAAGCTGGTGAATGGTGCCGTTGTTTTTAACCAAGAGTGCTATCTGGTCAATTCTCTTATCTACACCCATATAACCTACACATTGCGCGCCATATATTTTGCCAGTTTTGGGGCAAAATAGAAGTTTAATGCTTAGCGGTTTTCCTCCAGGGTAGTAGGTTGCGTGGGCGGCGGAGTGGGTGAAAGAGCTCATATACGCTATCCCCTCTTGCTGTAATCGCTTTGCCGATAAACCAGTGGTTGCAATGGTCATATCGAACACTTTTGCAATAGCTGTTCCAATAGCACCTTCGTAACGAACCACATTGTTATGAACCATATTATCGGCCACTAGCCTCGCTTGGCGGTTGGCAGGGTTGGCCAAAAAGTTCATCCATGGTTTTCCCGTAATAGGGTGCGGATATTCAATGGCATCGCCTACTGCATAAATGTCTTTTATAGATGTTTGTAGATGTTCGTCTACCCATATTCCTCCCGTTTCTCCTAATTGTATATTCGCACTTTTTGCTAACGCCACTTCTGGGCGCACCCCAACCGATAGAATTACCAGGTCGGTCATGATAGAGGTGCCATTTTTCAAGACTACTTCTATTTTTTCGCCATGATGGAGAAATTGAGTTACCTGTTGCTCAAGATGGAGTTCTATCTCTTTGCTCTCCAAATGTTTTTGTATATGTGCCGCCATGGAATAATCTACCACGGGCATTACTTGATTGCTCATTTCTACTAAAGCAACATCGGCACCAATGGCGTGTAGGTTTTCCACCATTTCCAAACCAATAAAGCCGGCGCCAATTACTACTGCATGGTCTACATTGTGGGTGGTGGTATACTCGAAAATTTTGTCGGTATCATCCACATTACGCAATGTAAAGATAGCCCCTTGATTTACCCCTGGCAAGGAGGGAATTACCGCTTTGGCTCCTGGTGAAAGGAGTAGCTTATCGTACGATAGTGGGTATTG
>CAYJOY010000005.1:12394-13231 GCA_964371885.1 uncultured Lentimicrobiaceae bacterium
CCATTGACAGTTTGTACTGTTACCGTTTTCTGTTCGGGGTTAATAGCAATGGCTTCCGATTCCACACGTACCTCTATGTTAAAACGGGTACGAAACGACTGGGGCGTATGGAGCAACAGTTGTTTGCGCTCTCCTATCTTTCCACCTATATAATATGGTAAACCGCAGTTAGCGTAAGATATGTATTTCCCTTTTTCTAAGATAATAATCTCTGCCGATTCATCTACTCTTCTAATTCTTGCGGCTGCGGTGGCTCCGCCAGCAACACCTCCAATAATTACATGTTTCATAGCTTCCGTTCTTTGTATGATATTTTAATTTTCTCTATTTTTCTCTTTCGATGTATCTTTATATACTACTACTACGAATTCTCCTAATATTTTTTTACTTTCGAAATGGTGTAGCGCTTCAGCGATGGTTCCTCTGAATGTCTCTTCAAATTTTTTGGTCAATTCTCGAGCAATGGCAATGCGGTGCTCTTCTCCAAAAATAGGGATCATCATTTGTAATGTTTTTAGGATTCTGTGCGGCGATTCGTAGAATATGGTAGCTTCGTCGCGGGCAAAGAAGTTTTTCAGGGCTGTCTCTTTCCCTTTTTTATGAGGGAGAAACCCTGCAAAGAAAAACTTATCGCAAGGAAATCCCGAGTTTACCAGTGCGGGTATTAGGGCAGTAGCGCCAGGCAAGCACTCTACTTCAATATCGTGTTGTATACATTCTCTAATAAGGAGGTAGCCTGGGTCGGAGATACCAGGTGTACCAGCATCGGAGGCGAGTGCCACCGAGCCCGCACTCTTTATCTTATCGAGTATGGTTCCCATCTGTTTATGCTCGTTG
>CAYJOY010000005.1:13241-23763 GCA_964371885.1 uncultured Lentimicrobiaceae bacterium
ATATGATATGGAAAACAGTTTTTTTCTATTTCGTAATGTTTCAGCAAGTTGCGGGTAGTGCGGGTGTCTTCACACAGTATAAAATCTACCTCTTTCAGTACGCGCAAGGCTCTAAGGGTAATATCTTCTAAATTGCCAATAGGGGTAGGAACTACGTATAATTTCATTTTTTATATGGTTAGACTGTTGGCTTTTTCAGTAATAACAGCCAGTTCATCTGCCGAATATGGGAGGATATTCTGTGCTGGGGTAGCGCGGTCTAAGCTGTATATCATCAATTTTTTAGGCTGGGTATCGGCTACTACTTTCAGCCATGCCGAAAAGTGTGGCTCTGCACCGTTATCGAAGGGGAACCCTTCAAACTCACCTCTAAAAAATAACGTTTGCAGAATGTAGCGATGTTTAAAATGGGCTAATGCCTCTATCACCTCTTCCACTTTTATAGGTACAGTGGGTTTGTTAATGAGTTCAAACAGTTCGGGTGTGGCCGCATCTAACTTTAATATCGGATTTTCAATTTTTAGCAACGCCTCTTTTACACTATTTTGGAGTAATTGTGTAGAATTGCTCAAACACGAAATTACAGCATTCGGATAATATTGATCTCGTAACAATATCAAATTATCGATAATGGGAGCGAAATCGGGATGTAGCGTGGGTTCCCCATTGCCCGAAAAGGTGAGGCTATCTATTTCAACATTGTTTTTTTTACAATGTTTTAGATGATTTTCGATTGCTTCGTTTACCACGTTGAGTGGGGGAAAATGGCTCGTATCGAGACTCTTTTCCATAGTCCATCCACATTCACAATAGATGCAATCGAAGGTGCATATTTTATGCTTTGTGGGTAATAAATTAATACCGAAAGAGTTGCCTAAACGACGACTTTTAATTGGTCCGAAAGCAATTTGATCCCAAAGAAACATAATTTTATAAGTTAAAGGTTACAAGTTTTAGTGGCTAGATGCCATTAATTGCTCTATCTCTTCCACCTCAACGGGTAGGTTTTTCATTAAGTCCACTGGTCTATCGGCTACTACCACATCGGTTTCTATACGTACGCCTATATTTTCTTCGGCTATGTATATTCCAGGTTCGCAACTTAGCACCATTCCTTGTTCGAAGGTGATGTCTCTATTCCCAATATCGTGCACATCTAACCCCATAAAGTGGCTAATATTGTGCATAAAGTAACGTTTAAAAAGAGGGGCTGCTGGGTCTTGGTTATCAGCTTCTTCCTGAGTATATAGCCCTAGTTTTATCAACTCCTCATTGGTGCGTTTAAACACAAATTGGTTCACTTTATTAATGGTCATTCCTGGTTTAAAGAGCGGAATGGTCTCTTTATAAATTTTGAGTACCGCTTCATACACCTCTTTTTGGCGAGGTGTATACTTCCCGTTTACGGGGATGGTACGGGTGCAGTCGCCGGCGTAGTTAGCATACTCTGCGCCAAAGTCCATAAGGAGGAGGTCTCCGTCTTCCATTTTTTTATCATTTTTAACATAATGGAGGATGCAGGTATCGGCGCCAGCGGCAATAATAGGGGCGAAAGAGTGTCCGCTTGCCCCACTTTTTGTCATTTCGTAGATTAATTCAGCCTCTATTTCGTACTCATATTTACCAGGTTTTACTGCTTTTATGGCACGTAAGAATGCGTTTTCGGTTATTTTACAAGCTTTTACAATTGCTTCGAACTCCTCTTTTCTTTTCACCAGCCTTAGGTCGAGCATTGCGGGTGCCAATCGTTGAAAGGTGTGGAGTGGGTACTCCTCTTTCAGTTTTTTGGCGAGGCGAATCTCTTGCGTTGGGTGGGTAACTTTCATACGAGGGTTTTCGGGGAGGTGCATATACACCTCTTGTGCATTCACCATAAGGTCGTGAAGCACCGCCTCGAATTGTTCGGTAAAAAATACGGTTGTAACCCCCGACAACTCTGTTGCCTGCTCTTTACTTAGTCTGTGTCCGTACCAAATTACCATTTCTGGCGAAGGATTCTTAATAAAAAGAATCTCTCTATAATCTGGGTTAGGATGCCATGGCGAAAGGGTTAATATCGTCTCTTCTTGATCGATACCAGTAAGGTACAACAGTTCCGCATTCTGGCGAAATGGAAACGTGGTGTCGCCCGAACGGGGATACTCATCGTGAGAGGTAACAATAGCCAAGCCCCCTTGGTGTAAGGTTTCTATTAGTTGCGCTCTGTTTTGCGCATAGAATTGGCTAGAAAGTGGTTGGTAACGCATGATAAATAGCTATGAAATAATGGATTAATATCTAATAAAAAAGATAGATCCCTCTCCAAAATTAATTGATGAAAAGAGATCTAAACTATTTTTCTTTTTATTATGCGCCTAAGGTTGCCACCATAACCGCTTTAATAGTATGAAGTCTGTTTTCTGCTTCGTCGAAAACGATAGACATTGGCGACTCGAAAACATCCTCTGTAACTTCCATTGCCTCTAGGCCGAATTTTTTATGAATATCTCTACCCACCTCTGTTTCTAAGTTGTGGAATGCAGGGAGACAGTGCATAAATTTCACATTTGGATTTTCGGTTTTTTTTACCACCTCCATATTTATTTGGTAAGGTTGTAATAATTTAATTCTTTCTGCCCACACTTCTGCTGGCTCTCCCATCGATACCCATACATCTGTGTATAAAAAGTCAACACCTTTAACACCTTCTGCTACATCTTCAGTAAGTGTTATTTTCGCACCTGTTTCTTTAGCAATTTCTCTACATTGAGCTACTAGCTCTTCGTTTGGCCAACATTGTTTTGGAGCCACCGCGCGGAAGTCCATTCCCATTTTCGCAGCACCTACCATTAAACTGTTCCCCATATTGTTTTGCGCATCTCCTAAGTATGCAAACGATACTTGAGAAAGAGGTTTGTCGCTATGTTCCATCATGGTTAAGAAGTCGGCTAAAATTTGTGTTGGGTGAAACTCGTTGGTTAAACCGTTCCAAACTGGTACGCCAGCGTAAGCGCCTAATGTCTCAACAATCTCCTGTCCGTAGCCACGATATTCAATACCGTCGTACATTCTTCCTAATACTCTAGCGGTATCTTTCATCGATTCTTTTTTGCCCATTTGCGATCCAGCAGGCCCTAAGTAGGTAACGCGAGCACCTTGGTCTAAAGCGGCCACTTCGAAAGCACAACGTGTTCTTGTTGAGTCTTTTTCGAATAATAATACGATGTTTTTACCTTGTAATTTAGGTTGTTCTGTTCCCGCATATTTCGCCGCTTTTAAATCGGCCGATAATTTTAGGAAGTGTTTAATTTCAGCAGGTGTGAAATCTAATAATTTTAAAAAATTTCTGTTTCTTACATTAAATGCCATGATACTATATTTAATAATTGTTTGTTAAAATTGAGGCGCGAAAATACATATTTTTTTTAGATTTTTTCGAGTCTCTTTCTAAAAATTCCCCGCAATTTATAAAGGGGCATCCTTAAAAATTGGTTTTTAAATATGAGGCAATTAATAATTGTTTAAGGGGACTTCTAAAAATTGCTTTGCCCATATTTGAGATGAGATATTGAGTAGGTTTTTCTCATTTTTTGAAGAGTATAGCAGGCTATGTGATGATAAAAATGGGGAAAATATGCCAATATATCGCGCAAAGATGGGTAAAACAGAGATTTTTTGTCCATTTAAATTATTGTTAAAAATCGATGGGGAATTTTTAGAACTCCCCTTAATTCTTTCACAACGGTTTCACCAACTTGCGTTCTACAACGCCAGCTTTTGATATTTGTGTTATTTTGCGAGTGCTGTTTTGAGTAATTACAAAAGAAAAAAAACAAAAAAACCACCTCATTGTACGAAAAAAAAATGTAAGTTTGCCCGTTAATTTTGTCAACCGTAAAGTATTGAAAATATGAGAAAAAGCAAATTAGGATTAGATTTTAATAAAGTAGATGAGGCCAAAAATTTGGCAAAACATATTGCTGCCGATGTTCAAAAATTTGTAGATGGCTACACTACCGTGGCTGTAGAGCGTACCCTTTGTCGATTAATAGGGATTGATGGCATAGATAGCCAAGAGGTTCCGTTGCCTAACATTGTGGTGAATGCACTTCACGAAAAAAATCTTCTTTCGCAAGGTGTTCTTTATTTTGTAGGCAATGCTTTAATAGAGATTGGTGGGACACCCCAAACTGTAGCGGAGAAAATTGCTACCGAAGGGTTAGATATTACATCGCTGAAAATGAACAGCAAAGAGGCTGCTAACGCCGCTATTCAGCCATATATAGATGGTGCTATTACTCGCATTGAGGGCAACGTGGCACAACGCAACAAATACCTCAACACCATTGGCGAAGGGGCAAAACCTTACATCTATGTTATTGTAGCTACTGGCAACATTTACGAAGATGTAGTACAAGCCGAAGCTGCAGCACGCCAAGGAGCCGATATTATTGCTGTTATTCGTACCACAGGACAAAGTTTATTAGACTATGTTCCTTACGGACCAACAACAGAAGGTTTTGGGGGCACATTTGCAACGCAGGAAAACTTCCGCATTATGCGCGAAGCACTCGACAAAGTAGGCGAAGAGGTGGGCAGATATATTCGCCTTTGTAACTATTGTTCAGGGCTTTGTATGCCAGAAATAGCAGCTATGGGGGCTTTAGAACGTTTAGATGTAATGCTAAACGACGCCCTGTATGGCATCCTTTTCCGCGATATTAACCCACAACGTACCCTAATAGACCAATACTTCTCGCGCGTAATTAACGGCTTTGCTGGGGTAATTATTAATACCGGTGAAGATAACTATCTTACTACCGCCGATGCTTTCGACGAAGCACACACTGTATTGGCCTCCGACCTTATTAACGAACAATTGGCACTCCTTGCAGGGATACCAGAGGAACAAATGGGATTAGGGCACGCGTTTGAAATGAACCCCGAACTCGAAAATGGCTTCCTATACGAGTTGGCACAAGCGCAAATGACCCGCGAAATATTCCCAAATGCCCCCTTAAAATATATGCCTCCTACTAAATTTATGACAGGAAATATCTTTAAAGGGCAAATTCAAGATACACTATTTAACCAAATTGCGATCTGGACAGGGCAAGGATTACAACTCTTAGGGATGATTACCGAGGCGATACATACGCCGTTTATGTCGGATAGATACATTGCCATTGAGAATGCCAAATATATTTTCAGCAATATGAAAAGTATTGGCGACGAAGTGGAGTATAAAGAGGGTGGTATTATTAGAAAACGTGCCGAGCAAGTGCTCAATGAAGCACACCATTTGTTAGAGAATATGAAAAATGAAGGTATTTTCGATGCCTTAGAACAAGGGCTATTTGCCAATATTAAACGTTCGAGAACAGGTGGTAAAGGGTTAGCTGGCGTGGTTGAAAAAGGAGAACACTATTTTAATCCATTTATTGAAAGGATGAAAAATCGCTAATATATTATATTGAGTAATTTCGGTTTGTTAACCCCATTCATACATCGAAACACTGCTTGTAACTATGTTGTTTAAAAAAATTGCCATCATAGGCACTGGCAACGTTGGCACTTGGCTTTTTCGTCAACTAAGTGAACAGAAACAAATTACCATTGCCCATTTTTCGGGAAGGGCAATGGTAAATCTTTCCAACAACTACGACCTGTACCTCTTCTCTTTAAAAGACGATTGCTACGATGAGGTGCTTTCCCAAATTCCTTTTAAACTCTCTTTTGCCGCCCACACCTCGGGCTCGCTCCCACAACAGATATTGGAAAAATATAGCACCCAATATGGTGTTGTTTACCCTTGTCAAACATTACTAAAAGAGTACACAGAAGCAATAGAAGTGCCTATTTGCATTGAAGGTAGCGATGAAAAAGCGGCGGAAGCACTTTTTACCTTAGGGAAGTGCATCTCTAATAATGTGCAATTTATGAATGGAGAACAGCGCGCAACACTCCATTTGGCGGCCATATTCGCCTGCAATTTTACCAACGCCATGTACCGTATTGCCGAGGAGATACTAGAAGAGAAAGCAATCCCTTTCCAAACCATCGTCCCCCTTATTAGCCATACTGCCAACAAAATAACAGCGCGCTCACCCAAAGAAACACAAACAGGTCCGGCACAAAGAAACGATGTTGCCATTATTGAAAAACATCTTAAATTATTGCAAAATAGAGAGTCCGAGAGTGCTATTTACGATATGCTTACCCATTGGATTACAACCAATAAAGAGAATCAACGGGGATAGTTTGAGTATATTATCCTCTTCTATTCATAATTCCTAACTTTTTACCTTCTTCGTTCTATGATTAACCCGAATTAATAAAATGCTTAATTCGTACAGCAAGTACATGGGTAAGGCTACT
This sequence comes from uncultured Lentimicrobiaceae bacterium, assembly GCA_964371885.1. GTDB lineage: Bacteria > Bacteroidota > Bacteroidia > Bacteroidales > WCHB1-69 > CAYJOY01. The sequence continues at coordinate 19,599 of CAYJOY010000005.1, forward strand.
AAAAAGAGGGTGAATACATCGGAAGTGGGGGTGATAATGGCGGCCAATATTAATATGGCAATAAACACATGGCGACGAAATTTACGCATCATGTCAATGTTAATAATCCCAAATTTTGCCAACAACCAACTTACAATGGGGATTTCAAAGACGCACCCCATGGCTAAACTAAGCATGGAGAAAGTGCCCAAATAGCATAGGATGCTAATGGTGTTGGCCACATCATGACTTAATTGGTAAGTGCCTAAAAAGCCGAATGTGAGAGGAAATATGACAAAATAAGTCAGCAAAACCCCCATCATAAACATAAAATAACTGCTGGCTACAATGCGTGCCGTTACCTTTTTTTCGCTGGCATAAAGGGCTGGAGCAATGAATTGAAATAGTAGAAAAAGAATGTAAGGCAGCACACTTAAAGCCCCAATATACATAGAGGTTTTTAAATGGATAAGAAATTGCCCTGCCAACCCTGTGTTAATGAGCTCTACTGAAAAAGGGACTAAAGACATCTCTTCTTGTAAAAAGAGGTTACTCACTTCATTCAACAATTGATAGGTAATAAAGTCCCATGCTTTGGGGGCTAATATGATAGCGTACACCTGCTCTTTGAATAAGAAAGCCATCACGCCAAAAACCACCGTAACTACGGCAATTTTAATGAGCACCGCCCGCAACTCATCGAGATGCCCCCAAAATGACAACTCCTTACTAGGATTATCCATTTTTTTGTGTCGGTTCTTTTGTTGAGTCAGATTCTTTATTTTCGGAAGTCGTTTCGTTATTGTTCATTCCATCTTTAAAACTTTTTACCCCTTTTCCCAACCCTTTCATGAGTTCGGGAATCCTTTTTCCACCAAAGAAGAGGAGAATTAAGACTGCAATAACTATAATTTCGGTAGTTCCAAGGCCTGATATTAAGAGAAGTGTGGTATTCATGATATATTCTTTAATCTTTTATCTATTTATGTTATAATCCGTTTTTATAAAGTTTTAGTTGCTCTGCGTAGGCATCAATTTTACGAAGTTCTGCCACTACATCGAAACCTTGCGGGCAAAGAGGGGTACACTTACCGCAACCTGTACAACGGTTGGCTTGGCGCAATTTTGGAACACTCCTGTCGTACCCTACTAAAAAGGCACGGCGTGCTTCTACATATTTGGGGTCGCTGCTATCTTCTATAATATGTTCTTCAAAAATACATCTATTATAATGTAGTAACACCGCCGGAATATCAATCCCTTCGGGGCATGGCATACAATACTTACAGTCGTTGCAAGGAATAGCGTCATATTCCATTATAAATTTGGCAGTTTCATCAAGTAGCTGTATATCGCTTTCAGAAAGCGGTTTTAAAGGAGAGTATGTTTTAATGTTATCTTGTAAATGCTCTAGGTAAGTCATCCCACTCAACACAGTATATACTTCAGGTCTTGTAGCAGCGTATCTAAACGCCCAAGATGCAATACTCTTGTCGGGTTCTACCTTTTTCATTTTTGCCGCAGAATATTCTGGTACTGAGGCTAACCGGCCTCCGAGGAGAGGCTCCATAACCGCTACTGGAATGCTCCGTTTTTGCAACTCCTCGAATAAATACTTGGCATTTTGATTATTAGCACTTATTTCATTGCCATAATCCCAGTCGAGATAGTTCAATTGTATCATTACAAAATCCCAGTGTACGGTATCGTGCATCGACAAAAAGAGGTCATATAATTTGACATCACCGTGGAAAGAAAATCCTAGGTTTCTAATTCTTCCCGCTTTGCGTTCTTCTATTAAAAAATCTAACATTCCATTATCCAAAAATCTCTCTTTCCCTTTATTCCCCACCACATGCAACAACATATAATCGATATAATCTGTTTGCAGATATTGAAACGAATTGTGATAAATTTGCATAGAGGTTTCTCGTCCCCAGGTAGAGGGATCGAAGTTAGAGAGCTTAGTGGCTAGGTAATAACTCTCGCGAGGATAAGGCTTTAGTGCCACCCCAACGGTTCTTTCACTCCACCCTTGCATATAGGCAGGCGAAGTGTCGAAATAATTAACCCCATGTTCAATGGCATAACGAATCAATTCATTCACCGCTTCTTGGTCGCACACGTTGCCATCTGCGGCAGGGGTTTCCAATTTCGGCCAGCGCATACATCCGTATGCTAGCAGCGATACCTTATCTTCATTGGGGCCTTTTCGGTACTCCATCTTTCCTTTAGGGACAGATGTTGGGTTGTTGGAACCCTTTTCCGAGTTTATATTGGCACAGCTTACTGCGGTTAATGCGGCACCACCGCCCACTATTTTTAAAAAATCTCTTCTGTTTATTTTATTTTTCGACATCAGCTTTCCTCCTTATTAAATGGTTCTGTGCATAGCATTACCTTCTATATATATAGCACTTAATGGGCGCGATGGGCACAAGTTTTCGCAAGCTCCACACCCTATACAACGCTCGTTGTCAATCATTGGCACCGGATGTGCAAAACCTCTATCTATCATTTTTACAGCTTGTGTTGGGCATTTTCGGGCGCAGTTGTCGCACTTGTCGCCTTTACGCACCACCACACAGAGCGACTCGTTCCACATAGCGCGACCTATTTGTGTGGCCGACTTCTGTGCTACATCAATAGGGGTGATGGCACTAGTGGGGCACACTTCCCCACAACGGACACACTCAGGACGACAGTACCCTTTGTTAAAGTTCATTTCGGGTTGCATAAAAGTGCTCAAAGCGGTAGAGGGCTTCAGTACATTATTAGGGCAAGCCGACACACACAGCTGACACGCCGTACAATTCTGCTTGAAATGTCTGTGGTTTTGTGCGCCAGGAGGGAGCACCGCCAACGCAAGGTTGTGCGACTCTTTTGGCATAATGTCAGCTAGTCCCCCATCCATTTTCATTTCCACAGGTTTGGGAAGATGCTGTGCTTTTGCTACAGTGGCGCTGGCTGTTATTGCCAATAAAGCAGCTATAAACCCCCTTCTGCTTTCTCCATCTGAAGCATCGGTTGAAGGGGCGGGAGCTGCCGATTTTGCAAGTGCCCACTGGTAATGGATGGCATTTTTCTTACATTGCCCTAGGCAGTTCATGCAGGTAACACAACGACTATGATCTACGGAATAGGTTTGTTCATCAATACAAGCGGCTTTGCATTGGCTGCTGCAACGTTTACACTGGTTACATTTTTCCGAATCGATTACTATTTTAAATAATGAAAAACGGGAAACAAAACCTAGCAGTGCGCCCACCGGACAGATAGTGTTGCAGTAAGTTCTACCGTTGCGCCACGCTAAAAAAGCTATTGTGAAAAAAGTAAGGATAGCCACAATAAAGGTTGCCACCGATTTTATCCAAACTTCTGTGGTGTAAAATGCGTAACTCTCGACTCTTTCTGCAAAATAGGCCAACACATTATTGCCCCATTGCCAAAGAGGTTGCCCGAATGAATGGGCCATACGACCATACGCTGCGTATGGGTCTAGTAAAGAAGCAATGATAGATATGCCTGATATCAATGCGATAAAATAGATAAGCATTACGCTATAGCGTAAAATATTCTTCGCTTTTGAATAAGAATAAGGACGTTTTTTTCCCCTTTTTCCAACACGGGCTATCGCATCTTGAAATATCCCTAATGGACAAATAACGGAGCAGTACAAACGCCCAAAGAGGAAAGAGACTATTAGCAGTGAAACGAGTACCACTACATTGAGTGCTAATACGGCTGGAATTAGTTGTATTTCAGCCAACCAGCCAAGGTAAGCATGCGTTGTGCCTGTAAAATCTATGAATAGCAATGTAATGGCTAAAAAAGAAATTACTGCTAAAAATATTCTTATTTTTTTTAACATGATAAAATATCTCTTTAAAGAAATTGTTGGTTTGTTTTATGTATTCCAAAAAGCTTGGCAAAAGTATACTTTTTTTTAATACGCAACATTGCCCTTTTGGCTACCTATAATAATTTGCAAATAAAAGTTTGGCAATATGTTTTAAGAGATTTTTTCCTCAACGAATAGTATGTTATTTGGTGGGAAAATTGGAAAAAATTCTTTTATCAACATTACCTACTCATAAAAAAAATGTATTTTCGCCGCATCATTACACTAATACATTGCTTATGAAAACCGTTCCTAAATTTTTAAACACCGCGGGCCCTATTAAGT
>CAYJOY010000005.1:23773-25421 GCA_964371885.1 uncultured Lentimicrobiaceae bacterium
TCCTATTTACATTATAATATTGATCCCATACATCGTTTTGATTTAGAGGAAATATTAACGTACATTGAACAAGAAAAATACTTTATTCTCCATGCTCCACGTCAAACGGGAAAAACATCGTCGTTATTAGCACTCCGCGATTATTTGAACGAAGCGGGCGACTATTGTGCACTATATATTAATGTGGAGGCGGGGCAGTCGAAACGAGATAATGAAATTGAGGTGGTGAAAGGGGTACTTTCAGCTATTCAGCGCGAAGCTAAGCATATATTTAAAAATTTGAAAATTGAAGAGCTGTATCTAAAGCATCTCAAAACAGAAAATTTTTCAGAAGCAATTACGCTTATGTTAAGCGACTTATGCAACCTGTTGCCGCGTCCATTAGTTTTATTTATTGATGAGATAGATGCCTTAGTGGGCGATTCGTTGGTATCGGTGCTACGGCAGATACGTGCTGGCTATGCGGGGCGTCCTGAAAATTTTCCGCAGACCATTATCCTTTGTGGCGTGCGCGATGTGAGAGATTACAGAATAGTGCTCTCCAACAAAGAGGTGATTCCAGGAGGTAGTGCCTTTAATATTAAAGCAAAATCGCTAAGATTAGGAAACTTTAGCAGAGAGGAGGTGCGTACCCTATATGAATTACACACCACGGAAACAGGACAAAAATTTGAAGAGGAGTGCTTCCCGCTAATTTGGGATTACACCGAGGGGCAGCCGTGGTTGGTGAATGTATTGGCCAATGAGGTTACTTCTGAAATTCGCGAAAACCGAGACCGCTCCATCACCATTACCCCCGCAATGATACGTCAAGCCAAAGAGAATATTGTACTGCGCCGCGAAACTCACATCGATATTTTAATTGATAAACTGCAAGAAGAACGGGTAAAAAGGGTAATTACCCCCATATTATCGACAGAAGAAACCATAGATGAGGCTATTATCCCTTCTGATGATGTGCAGTATGTGATTGATTTAGGACTAATAGTGCGCGGAAAACCACTCCGAATTGCTAACTCTATTTACAAGGAGGTGATTCCCCGTGAGCTCACTTGGACTACGCAAGAGATGATGGTGATGGAAGAACCTGCCTAGTTTATGAATGCTGATAACAGCATAAACATGCCTAAACTTCTTGCCGATTTTCAACAGTTTTATCGCAAGAATGCTACCGGCTGGCTACACAAATTTCCGTATCGCGAGAGTGCCTACCAACTTCTGATACAAGCTTACTTGCAACGCATCGTGAACGGGGGTGGCTTTATTGACAGAGAGTACGGTTTGGGGCGCGGTCGCACCGATTTGCTCATTACTAAAAAGTTGACCGAAGGGTACGGCGGCCCTGAACAAAGGATAGTTTTAGAACTTAAAGTGCGCCGAAAAGAAAAACTGGAGACACTAATCACCGAAGGATTACCCCAAACCTATCAATATATGGATCAACTCGGCAACATTGCCGAAGGCCATTTAGTAATATTTGATAGCGATTTAGAAAAAACGTGGGAGGAACGAATCTTTCACGAAGAACGTGAATACAACGGGGTAAAAATTGGCGTATGGGGGATGTAGTGGGTTTGTAATCCACCTGAAAGGGAGTAGATAATTGACTTTTTAGAAAGTCTGTTAGTTATTAATTTTTTATATGGGA
>CAYJOY010000006.1:0-336 GCA_964371885.1 uncultured Lentimicrobiaceae bacterium
TTCACTTCCTAATTCTAGCAATCTGTTTTTTGTATTCGAATAGCAAGAATTTGCAAAAAGTTTATCTATTTTGGCTAAATCACTGCATAAAAAACTCATAAGTTCATTAATTGAGATTACACTATCCAACTTTGACTCATCATTCAATAACGCTTTAACTAACGCTAAGTCAAACCAATCCTCTGCAGGCATACTACTTCGTATATCCATTCCCTCAAAAGATCTACAAGAGCTTACTCTTAATTGAAAAAAAGCATTTTCATATATAGTATAGTAATCTCCAAAACTATCGGAACTTACATGCTCTATTACTTTAAAGCCTTTAGATTCTAACAG
>CAYJOY010000006.1:400-715 GCA_964371885.1 uncultured Lentimicrobiaceae bacterium
TGAGGCCAATAGCTTCACAATATGCCTTGTCTAAATAGCACTTTTCTAAGCATGTCATCCACTCTTCATCGGTAGTGGCAATAAGAATATTCTCGCCGTGTGTTACAGCCAACCCTTCGGCACCCACTGGCGTGGTAATTACCGTTTTACCTAATGCCATCGCCTCTATTATCTTTATGCGTACACCGCTACCCGATAGCAATGGAACCACCATTACCCCTTGCTCTTTAATAAACTGCTTAGCATCTTCTACCTCTCCCACACATTCAAAACCTTGCGATTGCATCTCGCCGTAATACGCTAAAGTCTCTCGCC